>JALSTE010000467.1 GCA_026983855.1 Acidimicrobiia bacterium | reverse complement strand
CCAGCAGCCACTCGCCATCGATGGAGGCCGGTGGCACGGTACCCAGGATGCGGCGGTCGGCCCTCTCCATGGCCGGTATGGCCGCGGGGGGCAGCGAGTAGCCCCGGACCCCGTCCCGGACCACCGAGGCGATGGTGCCCTGCCGGGCCAGTCGGGATATGGCCGACCGCGTGGGGGCTGATTCAACGCCGAGCTCCTCCATGAGCCTCACCAGGTCGGCCACCGCGATCCAGTTGCCGATGGGTCGGACGTACATTCCCAGGACGTCGAGGATCAGCGAGGAGGAGCGGACGGGCATCGCTCCAAGGGTGTAGCACCTCGACCGGTGCGGGGCACGGTGACCATGGGCGGTGAGTCGACTCGTCAGGTAGTGGTCGGAGGGGCGGTCGTGACGGCGGAGCGGCGACCGCCCTCAGTCCCGGTGGTCGAACACCCGGCGGGTCTTGCGCTCACTGCGGGGCAGGGAACCCGGGGGCACGATGTCGACCTCGGCCCGCACCGAGAGGGCTCCCCGCAGGGCCTCGGCCACCCGGGCCCCGAGTCCCGGGGTGTCGTCGCCCTCCACCCTCACCACCAGTTCGTCCCGTCCCCTGGAGTCGCGGTCCACGTGGATCTGATATTCCGACCCGACACCGTCGACGGTCTCCAGGGTGGTGTCGACCATGGCGGGGAAGATGGCCACCCCCCTCACCTTGACCATGTCGTCGGTGCGCCCGGTCAGTCGCTCTATGCGGGGGAAGGGGCTCCCGCAGGGACAGGCGCCGGGGATGATGCGGGAGATGTCCCGGGTCCGGTAGCGGATCAGGGGCATGGCCTCCTTGCGGAGGGTGGTGAGCACGAGTTCGCCGGGCTCACCCTCGGGAACCGGCTCCAGGGTGTCGGGGTCGACCACCTCGATCACGTAGTAGTCGGACCAGTAGTGCATACCGTCGTGGAGGGAGCACTCGATCCCGGTGCCGGGTCCGTAGAGTTCGGTCATCCCGTAGATGTCGAAGGTCTCCAGGCCCAGGATGTCCTCTATGCGCCGTCTCATGGCGGTGCCGGACCGCTCCGAGCCCAGGATCCCCACCCTCAGGTTGAGCCTCCGGGCGACTTCGGAGCCGTCGAGCTTCTCGGCCAGCAGGAGCATGAACGAGGAGGTCCCGCACAGTACGGTGGTGCCCAGGTCCTCCATGAGCTCCACCTGCAGGTCGGTGTTGCCCGGCCCGGCGGGAACGGCCATCGCCCCCACGGCCTCGCAGCCGCTCTGGAAGCCCACCCCGGCCGTCCACAGTCCGTAGCCGACCATGATCTGGACCCGGTCGGTCTCGGTCACCCCGGCGTAGCGGTAGCAGCGGGCGAACTGGTCGGCCCAGTCCCGCAGGTCGCCGTCGGTGTAGGAGGCCACCGTTCTCTTGCCGGTGGTGCCCGAGCTGGCGTGAACCCTCCGGATCTCGTTCTCGGGAACCGCCGTCCATCCCAGGGGGTACGCCTCGCGCAGGTCGGCCTTGGTGGTGAACGGAAGGGAGGCCAGGTCCGACCGTCCCCCGAAGACGCTCACGTCCACCCCGGCCCCCTCCAGGTGACGCCGGAGGAAGGGGGAGCCGGACCAGGCGTGTTCCACGGTCCATCTGAGGGCCTCGTCCACCTCCCCGGCGTCGGGGGCCCGTTCGGACCCCCCAACCGGTGCCGCTGTTCCCGACGGCGTCTCTGACTGGTTTCTCACAGCTTCGCCCTCCCCCCTGGCGTTGCGACGTGATCGTTGGTGGGGTCGTGACCATCGTGGGTCACGACCACCAGGGCGTCCAGTGCCATGAGATGGTCCCCGACCATGGCCACGGGGTTCAGATCGATCTCGGCCACCCGGTGATTCGCCTCCATCAGATCGGAGACCAGGTGCACGATGCTCGCGAGTTCCGCGAGCGGAACCGGAGGGGAACCGCGGTAGCCCCCCAGCAGGGGGGCGGCGGCGAGCTCGCTGAGGGCCCGCTCCATTTCACCCGGTTCGACCGGTGAGAGCAGGGTGACGACGTCGGAGAGCACCTCGGCGAGCACCCCACCCAGCCCGACGGTGACCGTCGGGCCCCACTGGGGATCCCGGATCCCGCCTACGATCAGCTCGAGTCCGGTCGCCACCATCTCGGCCACCAGCACGGTGCCGTCCCCGGCCCCGGCCAGCTCCGACCAGCAGGCGGCCAGGGAGTCGGGATCCAGGCCCAGCCTCACCAGACCCCCATCGCTCTTGTGGGCCGGCCCCGAGGCCTTGGCCACCACCGGTGCCCCCAGAGACCGTGCGAAGTCCAGGGCCTGGTCGGGGCTGTGCGTGAGAGCTTCGGTCGGCCGGGGCAGGCCGGGCAGGAGG
>JALSTE010000466.1 GCA_026983855.1 Acidimicrobiia bacterium | reverse complement strand
GCTCTCGGCGGTGGTGCGCTTGCCCCGCTGGAGGATCTTGTTGATCAGCTGGGTCACGACGAGGCTGTCGTACATGGGATCGGGATGTAGCTCCCGTCGGGGGGCCGGACCGCGGCGAGGCATCTCAGCCCTCCTTCTTGGCGCCGTAGCGGCTACGGGCCTGCTTGCGTTGGGAGACGGCCGAGGCGTCCAGGGCACCCCGGATGACCTTGTAGCGGACACCGGGGAGATCCTTCACCCGACCGCCACGAACCAGGACGATGCTGTGCTCCTGGAGGTTGTGGCCCTCACCGGGGATGTAGGCGGTGACCTCCATGCCCGAGGTGAGACGGACACGGGCCACCCGACGCAGAGCCGAGTTGGGCTTCTTGGGGTTCATGGTGAAAACCCGGGTACAGACGCCCCGCCTCTGGGGCGAGCCCTTCAGCGCCGGGGTCTTTCCCTTGGCGGACTTGGATTGACGGCCCTTGCGGACCAACTGCTGGATCGTGGGCACGAACAACCTCGAAACGGGTGCCAGGGGGGCGAGTGGAAGGGCGACAGGACCGCGCGACAAGGCGGCACAGGCCAGCACGACATGGTAGGGCGAACATACGCCCATGGCAACCCGGAACCGGTGCCCGGTCGTACTTGGCTCACATTGTAGGGCCCCATCGCCACGATCCCCACCGGTGGCGACTTCTCAATTGTGCTCCGAGCCCACGATTCTCGCCCCCGGTCCCACGATCGTGCCCCAGTCCGATTCAGCCGTGCCGACGGGCGCCCCCTCCGGGGGGTCGGACCACCCCGGTGTGGTGTCAGCCACCAGCGGTGGTCGTGGTGGTGGTGGGGGGTGGCGGGGGTGCGACCACGGCCGTGACCATGGCCTCGGCGACCCTGCGGGTCTCCGACAGGTCCCGACCGGCATAGACCACGAAGAGGTTCTCGTAGTGCCACAGGAGACTCCCGGTGGTACCGACGATGTAGCTGGTCAACCTCTCCCCCGCCACCTCCACCGGCAGGGGACTCACCGTCGCCCCCTCGGTGGCCCCGGTCATGAAGCTCTCCACGAACTGGGGATCGGACGCCGAGGCCGGGGTGACCGCCACCGAAACCACCACCGCCACCAGGGTGTCCCCCCGGCGGATCCCGCGTGCCCTCACCCCCAGGAGCAGGGGCTTGACCTCGGGATCGGCCTCGAACCGGGCCGTGAGACGGTCCTCGTCCTCGGGGGCCAGATCCACATAGCTCAGCTCGGGGTCGACGATGGTGAGATCAACCATCACGTCATCGGGCTGAAGCTCGACCACCAGGGGACCCACCGGCCGGATGGCGGTCGTCGAGGTGGTTGACGGCACCGCGGTCGGAGAAGGCACCGGTGAGGGAATCGAGGTGGACGTCGAGGTGGACACCGGAACCGTGGCCGGGTCGGAAACGGCGGAGTTGCTTCCGGAGCAGGCGACGACACCGAGCGTCGTCGCCAGCGAGAAGAGTACGACCCGAATCTGCATCCGGCGTTCAGGCTACCCGCACCAGACCCCCGGTTTCGGACGCCAGAGCGTTCGAAACCGGGGGTCGGACGGGATGATCAGGCTGTCGCCCCTCCGCCCACACCCTCGGACTCGACCTTGGAGGCCAGCCATTCGGCCGGATCCTCACCATCGGAGAGGAACTCCATCGGCTCGTAGTCGGGGGCCACGGTGCGGAAGGAGCGGTACTTCTCCACCCCGGTACCGGCTGGGATAAGTTTCCCGATGATGATGTTCTCCTTGAGGCCCTTCAGGGAGTCGGAACGACCCTCGATGGCGGCCTCGGTGAGCACCCGGGTGGTCTCCTGGAACGAGGCCGCCGACAGCCACGAATCCGTGGCCAGGGAGGCCTTGGTGATTCCCATGACCTGGGGACGGCCCTCAGCGGGCCGCTTTCCCTCCTGCACCAACTTGCGGTTGACCTCGGCGTACACCCGCTGGTCGACCTGCTCCCCGGGTAGGAACGTACTGTCCCCGGGCTCGGCCACCAGGACCCGCCGGGTCATCTGACGCACGATCAGTTCGATGTGCTTGTCGTGAATGGAGACACCCTGGTCCCGGTACACCTTCTGGACCTCGTCCACGAGATACTGCTGGGTCTCGCGCACACCGCGGATCTCCAGCAGTTCCTTGGGATCGCGGGGGCCGTCCACCAGCGGGTCACCGGCCCTCACCTCCTGACCGTCCTCGACGGAGAGACGGGAGATCGAGGGAACGGTGTAGGTGTCCTCCTCGCCATCGTCGCCCACGACCTCGATGACCCGGCCGCGTCCGTCGTCCTCACCGATCCGGACCACGCCGGATCGACGGGCCAGGACGGCCTTGCCCTTGGGGCTGCGGGCCTCGAAGAGCTCCACGACGCGGGGCAGACCACCGGCGATGTCGCTGCCGGCCACACCACCGGTGTGGAACGTACGCATGGTGAGCTGGGTGCCCGGCTCACCGATGGACTGGGCGGCGATGACCCCCACGGCCTCACCGACCTCGATGATCTTGCCCGTGGCCAGGGAGGATCCGTAGCCCTTGGCCGACACCCCGAATTCGGAGTCATCGGTGAGAGGCGACAGCACCCGGACCCGGGTGACCTCGGGATCGTCACGGAGGGCGAACATCTCCTCCTCCCCCACGATGGTGCCGGCCTCTATGACCGTCCCGTCGGAGAGGGTGACGTCATCGGCGAGGGTCCGGCTGAACAGCCGGGTCTCCAGGTAGGTCCGCTTGTCAGCGGTGTCGGGACCGATGTCCTCCAGCCAGATACCGCGGACCGAACCCCGTTCGAAGGGATCCTCCTCGTTGATGATCAACTCCTGGGCGACGTCCACCAGACGGCGGGTCAGATATCCCGAGTCGGCGGTGCGCAGGGCGGTGTCGACGAGACCCTTACGGGCCCCGGGGGTGGCGATGAAGTACTCCAACATCGCCAGTCCCTCGCGGTAGGAACTCTTGATCGGGCGGGGGATGATGTCACCACGGGGGTTGGCCACCAGGCCCCGCATCCCGGCGATCTGACGCACCTGCATCATGTTGCCCCGGGCTCCGGAACCGACCATCACCTCGATGGGGTTGAAGTGGGAGGCCTTGAAGGCCTTCTCCATGGCCTCGCGCACCTCCTCGGTGGCCGAGGTCCAGATCTCAACCTCCTTCTGGCGCCTCTCACCATCGGTGATGATTCCCCGGTGGAACTGGGACTCGACCCTCTCCGCCTCCTTCTCGTAGCGGTCCAGGATCTCCTGCTTGGTGGGGGGAACGGCGACGTCGTCGATGGAGATGGTCAACCCCGACTGGGTCGCCCAGCGGAACGAGAGATTCTTGAGCAGATCCAGGGAGCGGGCGACCTCCGAGGTGGGGAATTCGTCGGAGAGCTGACCCACGATGGCGCCCATGTCCCGCTTGCGGACCGGGTGGTTCACGTAGGGGAAGGACTCCGGCAGGGTCGAGTTGAACAGCACCCTTCCCGGGGTCGTCGGTGTCCAGCCGTCGGGCCCCTCGAGATCGGGGGCTCCCCGGTAGATGATCGGGGTGTGCAACCCGACCAACCCGGCCTCGAGGGCCGCCTCCACCTGGTGGAGGTGGCGGAACACCTGCCGGGCCTCGGCCTCGGGGTCCTCACTGTCGTCGGTGAGGTAGTACGACCCGATGATCATGTCCTGGCTGGGCACGGTCATGGGACGGCCATCGGCAGGGGACAGGATGTTGTTGGCCGAGAGCATCAGCACCCGGGCCTCGGCCTGGGCCTCGGCCGACAGGGGCAGGTGGACCGCCATCTGATCCCCGTCGAAGTCGGCGTTGAACGCCGCGCAGACCAGGGGATGGATCTGGATGGCCTTGCCTCCGACCAGGACCGGCTCGAAGGCCTGGATTCCCAGACGGTGGAGCGTCGGGGCCCGGTTCAGCAGGACCGGGTGCTCCCTGATGACGTCCTCGAGGACATCCCACACCTGGGGGCGACGCCGTTCGACCATGCGCTTGGCCGACTTGATGTTCTGGGCCAGCTCCTGGTCGACCAGCCTCTTCATCACGAAGGGCTTGAACAACTCGAGGGCCATCAACTTCGGCAGACCACACTGGTGGAGCTGCAGGGTCGGGCCCACGACGATGACGGATCGGCCCGAGTAGTCGACCCTCTTGCCCAGAAGGTTCTGACGGAAGCGCCCCTGCTTGCCCTTCAACATGTCAGAGAGCGACTTGAGGGGACGATTGCCCGGACCGGTCACCGGGCGACCCCGGCGGCCGTTGTCGAAGAGGGCGTCGACGGCCTCCTGGAGCATCCGCTTCTCGTTGTTGACGATGATCTCGGGGGCGCCCAGATCCAGGAGCCGCTTGAGGCGGTTGTTCCGGTTGATCACCCGGCGGTAGAGGTCATTGAGATCGGAGGTGGCGAAACGGCCACCGTCGAGCTGGACCATGGGACGCAGTTCGGGCGGGATCACCGGTACGGCGTCGAGGATCATGGCCCGGGGGTCGTTCTTGCGCCGTCCGTTCTCGTCCCGACGGTTGAAGGCGGAGACGATCTTCAGTCGCTTGATGGCCTTCTGCTTGCGCTGGGCCGACAGGGGTCGAACCCCCTCGGCGGGATCGATGGCGGCCCGGAGCTTGACCTCCTCCTCATCCAGGTCGATGCGGTCCAGCAGCCGGGCGATGGCCTCGGCCCCCATCCCGCCCTCGAAGTACTCCCCGTAGCGGTCGTCCAGCTCGCGCCAGAGCAGCTCGTCTTCGATGATCTTGCGAGAATGGAGATCCCTGAACTCGTCGAAGACCCGCTGGACGAGTTCCAGTTCCTCCTCGTACTCCTCCCGCAGGGCGGCGATCTCGCGATCGGCGTCACGTTGGAGAGCCTTGAGTTCCTTGTCCTTGGCCCCGGCCGCTTCGAGGTTCGCCACCTCGGCCTCGAGTTCCTTGAACATGCGGTCGATCTCGAGGTCCCGCTCCTTGGCGATGGCGTCGAGTTCCTCCCTCATCTCCTCCTCGAGGCGGGGGAGGTCCTCGTGGCGCTTCTCCTCGTCGACCCAGCTCACCAGGTTGGCGGCGAAGTAGATGACCCGCTCGAGCTGCTTGGCCTTGAGTTCCTCACGGATCTCGGTACCCATGAGCAGGTAGGCCAACCAGGACCTGGTGCCGCGTAGGTACCAGATGTGCACGGCGGGAGCGGCCAGCTCGATGTGGCCCATCCGGTCACGCCGTACCTTGGAGCGGCTGACCTCAACCCCACAGCGCTCACAGATGATGCCCTTGAAGCGCACCCTCTTGTACTTGCCGCAGGCACACTCCCAGTCCTTGGTGGGGCCGAAGATCTTCTCGCAGAAGAGTCCGTCCTTCTCGGGCTTGAGGGTGCGGTAGTTGATGGTCTCGGGCTTCTTCACCTCGCCGTTGGACCAGGTGCGTATGGCGTCGGCCGTGGCCAGACCGATGCGGAGATCTGAGAAATCGTTTACGTCGAGCACTAGTTGTTTCTCTCCAGTTCCAGAGTTGGGGCGAAGGGCGGATGGATCGGTCCGGGCCGCGGCCCGGACCCTTGTCCGTCGCTACACCCGTTGTCTCCGCAGCTCGTCTTCCTCGTCGGTGCCCCTCTCGGGGCGGCTGATGTCGATGCCCAGGGACTCCTCGGCCCGGAACACGTCCTCGTCGAGACCCTGCATGTCGATCTGCTCACCGGCGGTCGAGATCACCTCGACGTTCAGACACAGGGCCTGCATCTCCTTGATGAGCACCTTGAAGCTCTCGGGGATACCGGGCTCGGGGATGTTCTCCCCCTTCACGATGGCCTCATAGACCCTCACCCGTCCGAGCACGTCGTCGGACTTGATGGTCAGCAGCTCCTGCAGGCAGTAGGCGGCGCCGTAGGCCTCGAGGGCCCACACCTCCATCTCCCCGAACCTCTGGCCCCCGAACTGGGCCTTACCACCGAGGGGTTGCTGGGTGATCATGGAGTACGGACCGGTCGACCGGGCGTGGATCTTGTCGTCGACGAGGTGATGGAGCTTCAGGATGTAGGACCAACCCACCATGATGGGCTGGTCGTAGGGATCGCCGGTCCGCCCGTTGTAGAGGGTCACCTTGCCGGTGCCGTTCATGAGATTGGTGCCGTCAGCGCCATCGGGGCGGAGATTGTCCAGCAGTTCCCGGATCGGGGGTTTGTCGCCCCTCGTCTCCTCCTTGGCCCAGCGGGCCCCGTCGAACACCGGGGTGGCGACGTAGACCGAGGGCTGGCTGTGGGGCCGGGTCTTGCGGGCGGTGAGCGATACGGCCTCCCCACCGATCTCCTCGCCGTCCTCGATCCAACCGGACCGGGCGGCGTAGCCGAGGTGGGACTCGAGAACCTGACCCACGTTCATCCGGCTCGGTACACCCAGGGGACTGAGGATGATGTCGACGGGGGTGCCGTCAGCGAGGTACGGCATGTCCTCGATGGGCAGGATCTTGGAGATCACACCCTTGTTGCCGTGACGCCCGGCCAGCTTGTCCCCGACGGAGATCTTCCTCTTCTGGGCGACGTAGACCCGGACCAGTTCGTTCACGCCGGGGGGCAACTCGTGCTCATCGTCCCGCCGGAAGACCTTGATGTCGGTGACCACTCCCCTCTCCCCGTGGGGAACCTTGAGGGAGGTGTCACGGACCTCGCGGGCCTTCTCACCGAAGATGGCCCGGAGCAGCCTCTCCTCGGGGGTCAGTTCGGTCTCGCCCTTGGGTGTGACCTTGCCCACCAGCACGTCACCGGGGCCGACCTCGGCCCCGACCCGGATGATGCCCCGCTCGTCGAGGTCGGCCAGCACCTCCTCGGACAGGTTCGGGATGTCCCTGGTGATCTCCTCGGGGCCCAGCTTGGTGTCCCGGGCGTCTATCTCGTACTCGTGGATGTGGATGGAGGTCAGGACGTCGTCCTTGACCAGACGCTCCGACAGGATGATGGCGTCCTCGAAGTTGTAGCCCTCCCAGACCATGTAGGCGACCATGAGGTTCTTGCCCAGGGCCAACTCACCCCCGTCGGTGGAGGGACCGTCGGCGATGATCGTTCCCTTGACCACCTTGTCGCCCAGGGAGACCTTCAGGCGCTGGTTGATGCAGGTGTCCTGGTTGGAGCGCCGGAACTTGTAGAGGCTGTGACGCTGCCGGCCCAACTTGGCGTACTCGATCTCGATCCAGGTGCCGGAGATGGCGACGACCTTGCCCTTGTCGGGGGCGATGATCACGTCGGCGGCGTCGCGGGCGGCGCGGTCCTCGATTCCCGTTCCGATGAACGGTGACTCGGGCCTCACGACCGGAACGGCCTGACGCTGCATGTTGGCGCCCATCAGGGCCCGGTTGGCGTCGTCGTGCTCGAGGAAGGGGATCAGGGCGGTGGCCACGGACACGATCTGACGGGGGGAGACGTCCATGAGCTGGACCTCGCTCCCCGGCACGTATCCCACCTCGGTGGTCGCCGCGAAATAGGTGTCCCGCTCCATCTGGAGCTTCAGGTCGGCCAGGCTGGCCCCCTGGGGACTCATTCTCACCAGCACCCGCTCGTTGGCGAAGGTGCCGTCGGGATTGAGGGGGGCGTTGGCCTGGGCGACGACGAACTTCTCCTCCTCATCGGCGGGGAGGTAGACGATCTCGTCGGTGACCCGGCCGTCCACCACCTTGCGGTAGGGCGACTCGATGAAGCCGAACTCGTTCACCCGGGCGAAGGAGGCCAGGGCTCCGATCAGACCGATGTTGGGACCCTCGGGGGTCTCGATGGGACACATCCGGCCGTAGTGGCTGAAGTGCACGTCCCGCACCTCGAAGCCGGCCCGCTCCCGGGACAGTCCGCCCGGGCCCAGGGCCGACAGGCGCCGACGGTGGGTCAGGCCCGACAGGGGATTCACCTGGTCCATGAACTGGGAGAGCTGGCTGGTGCCGAAGAACTCCTTGATGGCCGCCACCACCGGACGGATGTTGATCAGGGTCTGGGGGGTGATGGCCTCGACGTCCTGGGTGGTCATCCGTTCCCGGACGACCCTCTCCATACGCGAGAGACCGATGCGGACCTGGTTCTGGATCAGCTCACCCACCGAGCGGATACGGCGGTTGGCGAAGTGGTCCTGGTCGTCGAGGCGGTAGCCGGGCTCGGCGTTGGCGAGGTGCAGCATGTAGGAGACCGCGGCCAGGACCTCGCTGCGCGAGAGCACGGACTGGCCGGGTTCGGGGCGCTCCAACTCGATGCCGAAGAGCTTCTCGAGTCGCTCGATCTCGGGGCCGAGCTTGCGGTCCAGCTTGTAACGACCCACCCGGCTGAGCGAGTAGCGGCGCTCCTCGAAGAAGGCGTTGTTGAAGTAGTTGGCGGCCGCCTCGGGCGTGGGAGGCTCCCCGGGCCGGGCCCTCTTGTAGATCTCGATGAGGGACTCCTCGCGGGTGGGAGCCGACTCCTTGTCCTTCTCCCACTGACCCTCGAGGAAGGAGAAGTGCTGCACGAAGCGCTCCAGGAACCCGGGGTGCGACTCCTCGTCGTAACCCAGGGCCCTCAGCAGCACGAAGAGGCTCAACCGACGCTTGCGGGCGACCCGGCAGCCGGCGGTGACGTCCTTGCCCGGCTTGTGCTCGACGTCGAACTCGATCCACTCACCGCGGTAGGGGTGGATGGTGCCGGTGACCAACTGGTGCTTGGCCATGTTGCGCAACCGGTAGCGCTCACCGGGCTGGAAGATCACACCGGGGGAACGCACGAGCTGGGACACGACGACCCGCTCGGTGCCGTTGATCACGAAGGTGCCCTTGTCGGTCATCATGGGGAAGTCCCCCATGAACACCGTCTGCTCCTTGATCTCGCCGGTGCCGGAGTTCATGAACCGGGCCCTCACGAAGATCGGAGCGGCGTAGGTCATGTCCTTTTCCTTGCACTCCTCCACGGAGAACTTGGGATAGGGACTGAGGTCCTCGTCCTCGGGGTCGAACTCCAGTTCCAGCTTCAGCGACCCACTGAAGTCGGTTATGGGGCTGATGTCGGCGAACGTCTCGGCCAGACCGACATGCAGAAGGCGCTCGAAGGAGCCCTTCTGAATGGCGATGAGGTCCGGGAGTTCCAGGACCTCATCAAGTGTGGCGAACGAATAACGTTCCCGAACCGCGGAGCGAGAAGACAAAGGGGTACTCCCGACGTCACAGAAGGCTGCCCATACCTCCGGAGGGTATGGGCAGAGGGGTGTACTGAGCGCGCGAGGACACGATCAACTCGCCTGGGTGAGACGACAGAACGGCCACGGCATCACGGATGCTACCGGCGGGATCTCCGAATAGCAAACAGCCCGCGCCGATCCAGACCCCACGGGGCCCCGGAGCAGCCGAGCGGCCCGGTCACCCGAGGTGGCCAAACCGTCCGAACCGGTTGGCCGACACGATAGGGCCGGGTTCGCCGGGGGTCAAGGAGTCCCGAAGCGAGAACGGCCCCACTCCCCTCGAGGGGAGTGGGGCCGCGTCGGGGCTCCGGGCCCGGTCCCGGTGAACCCGGCCCGGAGGTCGCTACTTGATCTCGACGCTGGCGCCGGCGGCCTCGAGGGCCTCCTTGGCCTTCTCCGCCTCTTCCTTGCTGACGCCCTCGAGAACGGCCTTCGGAGCGGCCTCGACGAGGTCCTTGGCCTCCTTGAGGCCCAGGCTGGTCAGGGAGCGAACCTCCTTGATGGCCTGGATCTTCTTGTCGCCGGGACCCGTGAGGATCACGTCGAACTCGGTCTGTTCCTCGACCTCGGCCTCTCCGCCACCCGCTCCGGGGGCGGCGGCCACGGCCACGGGGGCGGCGGCGGTGACGCCGAACTTCTCCTCGAACTCGCTGAGCAGCTCGCTCAGCTCGAGGACGGTCATGTTTCCGATCGCCTCGAGAATTTCGTCCTTGGTCATTGCTGGGACTCCTGTGAAATCGGATCCGCACCCTGCGGATCCCTGAATGTGTGATCTGTGATGATTCTGGGGACCGGGGCTCAGGCTCCGGTCTCCTCGGTGGGCTCCGCCTCGGCGGTGCCCTCAGTGGTCTCCGTCGCCGGCTCTTCGACGCTCGTCGCCTCGGGGGACTCCTCGGATGGAGTTCCCTCGGTAGGGGCGACGGTCTCGGGGGCCCCGGGGGCGCCTCCGGCCTCGATCAGGGCCTGCAGGCCGTAACCGAACTTGGCGATGACCGCGTTCATGAGCGCCGCCATCTGCTGCATCGGAGCGGCGAACCCTCCGGCCAGTCGGGCCAGGAGCTCATCGCGCGACGGCAGATCGGCCAGGGCCAGCACCTGGGATTCGTCCATGAGGGAATCACCCAGGATTCCGCCCTTGATGACCAGGTTGTCGTTGTCCTTGCGGAACGTCTTGAGGGCCTTGGCGACTGCCGCCGCGTCTCCCGACACGAACGCCAGGGCGGTGGGCCCGACCAGCAGCTCCTCTAGACCGTCGATTCCGAGGTCGGAGACGGCTCGGCGTACGAGGGTGTTCTTGTACACCTTGTACTCCCCCCCGGCTTCCCGAAGGGAGCGTCGAAGGGTGGCCATGGCGCTGACGTCGATACCGCGGTACTCCGTCAGGAGCACGGCCGCGGAATCGGCGAACCGTTCACGCACCTCGGTGACCACGGCGACCTTGTCCGCCCGGGGCGGCCGAGCCGACGCCGTGGCGGTGTCACTGTCACTTGTAGTGTTATCCATTTCACCTCCTCTCGGGTCTCGGTGCTCGCAGACACGTTCACCGTGACCCGGGCCCCGAGGGGCCGGAGGTTCGGAGTCCGCCTCTTCAGGCACACCTTCCCCGAGGTTGCGGGTTCGGTGTCTTAGGGCCGGATGGCCACCGGAGGTCTGGGGCGAGCAGTTTCAGATTCTCAGGTCCGTTGCCGGACAGACCTGCAATGCTACCGGTATCCCGCCCCCGGCTCCACCCACTCAGGACGGAAGATCACCCGGATCCACCTTGATGCGGTGCCCCCGCCTCACCCAGGACACACCCCACCCACTCAGGACGGAAGATCAC
>JALSTE010000465.1 GCA_026983855.1 Acidimicrobiia bacterium | reverse complement strand
ATGGGGTTCGGGGGGTCGGCCGGGGGGTATCGTCGGCGGGGGCCCCACGTGGCCCCGCCCGGGGGACGGCCCCGACCTGTCCGCGCCGTCCAGCGGTGCCATCTACGGAGGACGATCGCCAGTGGCTCCACAGTTCGAACCGCCCCGGGCGGATCCCATCCGGGTGGGCGACGTGGAGGCCCGTCTGGTCGCCCTGAGGGCCCGGATCGCAGCGGCCGGGCGGAACCCCGACGAGGTGACGATAATGGCGGTGACCAAGGCCTTCGGACCCGACGCCGCCGACGCCGCCCTGGCCCTGGGTCTGGAGACCCTGGGAGAGAACTACGTCCAGGAGATGGTGGCCAAGGTTCCCCTGGTCCGGGTTCCCACCGGGGTCCGGCCCGAGTGGCACTTCATAGGGCGCCTGCAGCGCAACAAGGTGCGGCACCTGGTCGGCCTGGTGGACGTGATCGAGACCCTGGACCGGGCCTCCCTGGCCCGGGAGATAGCCCGGCGGATGCCCGCCCAGCGGGTCTTCGTGCAGGTCAACATCAGCGGGGAGGCCCAGAAGGGAGGTTGCGCCGTTGCCGACACCACCGCCCTGGTGGAGGAGGCCCGCGGGCTCGGATTGAGGGTCGAGGGGCTGATGGGGGTGGCCGCCGCCGGTGATCTGGACCGAGCCCGCAACCAGTTCCGCACGCTCAGGGAACTGGCCGACGATCTCGCACTCGAGCAACGTTCCATGGGAATGACCGCCGACCTGGAGGCGGCCCTGGCGGAGGGGTCCACGATCATCAGGGTGGGCTCGGCCCTGTTCGGCCCCCGGCCGCCCCGGAACCCGGGCTGACCCCGGTGGGATCGGTGGGGAGCCGGGTTGGGCGATCGGCCGTCCGGTCGGGTCCAGGTGTCACTGTTCCCGCTGGTCCTTCCGGTACCCTCCTCGGGGAGGAGGTTTCGATGCCGTCAACCTGGCACAAGGTCATGAGCTATCTCGGTCTGACCGTCGACGACGACTACGACGATCACATTGAGTACGACGACTACGACGATGTCGAGCCCGCCCACCATTCCGCCCCCATGGGCCGTGGGGGTCACCCAGAGCCCGGACGGGCGGGGTCTCCGTCGGCCGGTCCGGTCCTCACCCCGGTACCCGGTTCAGGCGCTCCCGTCGCCCCGGCCACGGGTGAGCAGGGTGTGGTTCGTACGGTGTCCAGGGAGGTGGCCGAGAAGGCCGGGGCCCGGGTGTCGGCGGGGCCCTCGGTCAGGAGCAACTCGGTGCGAACGGTGGCCGTGAGCCCCTCCCGGCCCCACATAGTGGCCCCCGAGTCCTTCGACGACGCCCAGCAGGTCGCCGACCGGTTCAAGGCCGAGCAGCCGGTGATACTCAACCTCCAGGAGGTCGACCGGGACCTCCAGCGGCGGCTCATCGACTTCGCCTCGGGTCTGTCCTACGGCCTGGGCGGGCGGATGGCCCGGGTGGCTACCGGGGTCTACCTGCTCACCCCCGCCAACGTGGAGGTCTCCGAGGAGGAGAAGCGGAAGCTCCAGGAGCGCGGCCTCCACAGCTGAGGCCAGCACCATCCAATGACCGGCATCATCTGCGCCCTCCTGACCCTGTACCTGGTGGCCATCTTCGGCCGCATCATCTTCTCGTGGTTCCCCATGAGCCACGACAGTCCGCTGATCGCGGTCCGCAGATTCCTCCTGAACATCACCGAACCGGTGCTGGCCCCCCTGAGAAGGGCCCTGCCACCGCTCAGAATTGGAGGGATGGCCCTGGACCTGTCCCCGATAGTGATCATCATCGCCATCGAGGTGATTCGGGGCAGCATCCTCAACTGCGCCTGAGGTCCAGGCCTCCCGGCCGGCGGACCGCCCCTGGCGACCGGGGGCCCCGGCCCTCGGGTCGTCCCACCGGACCGTGCTTTTCCCTCCCGGCGGTCATGCCCTGGACTGCCATTCCATCTTGTCAACGTTGTTGCTACTCTCTGTGGTCATGGAATTGACGCCACAGCTTCTCGAGACCCAGCAGTTTCCCGAGAAATGGCGGGGATACGACCAGGACGCCGTCGACGACTTCCTCGAGAGGGTCGGGGTGGCGGTGGCCGAGCTGCAGGAGAGGTTGCGTTCGGCCAACGCCCGGATCGAGTCCCTGGAGGCCTCCCGGGAGGCGTCGGAGACGGCCCCGGCGGCCGGGCTCACCGCCGAGGATGAGGCCCAGCAGGTGGGTCGGGCCCTGATATTGGCCCAGCAGGCGGCCGACACCGCCCTGGAGGAGGCCAGGGCCGAGGCGGCCCGGATGGTGGCCGACGCCGAGTCGGAGGCCCGCGCCCTCACCGCCGCCGCGGCCGAGGAGAGCGAGCGGACCC
>JALSTE010000464.1 GCA_026983855.1 Acidimicrobiia bacterium | reverse complement strand
TCACGGTGGTGCAGGACACCGACCGGTTCCTCATCACCGTCGACCCCGGCACCTGGAGTGGGGTGGTCTCCGCCACCAGCACCGTGACCCTGTACTCCTGCCCCGGCCCGGGTTCGGCCCTGAGTTCCTGTTCGGTGGTGGGCACCCCGGCGGTGGCCAGCGGTGCACCGGTCCCCGTCACCCAGCCCGAGAGTGACGCCGCCCTGGTGGGACGGACCCTGGTGGCCACGGTGGAGGTTCTGAACTGGGCCGGGTTGGCGGCCGAGATCGCCGCCGCCGCCACGTCCACCGAGGCCACGGTTCCCGAGCCCGACCCGGTGAACGACCCGGGGTCACCGCCCGCGGTGCTGGGTGTGTTGCAGGTCGGGTCGGTCCTGACGGTGGATCCCGGACTCTGGTACTGGGGCGACGCCCTCGCCACCAGCGCTCCCCTCGGCACGGCCCTGCAGTGGGAGAGCTGTGATGGCGGTGACCCGGTCGACCTGGGGACCTGCGCCGCCATAGCGGGAGCCACCGCCACCTCCTACCAGCCCGTCCAGGCCGACGTGGGACGGAGGATCCGCGCCGTACTCACCGTCACCAATTCATGGGGTCGTACGGGCACCGCCACCACCGGCCCCTCGGCCCTGGTGGCCGCCTTCACCCTGACTCCCACCGTGAGCCCCGACGTCACAATTCCCGGTGGCTACTCCGCCCCCCACGTGGGCCAGGATCTGACCCTGTCCCCGGCCACCTGGAACTCCCTGCCTGGAGACCCCGTCGTCACCCGTATCTACCAGTGGCAGCGATGTTCGGGTGCCTGCACGGACATCGCCGGGGCCACGGGAACGTCCTACACCGTCACCACCGCCGACCTGGGGCAGACCCTGGTCGTGGCCGAGACCGCCTTCACCTCGGCCGGCTCCACCGGTTCGGCCACCTCGGTGGCCACCAATCCGGTGGAGACCAACCTGCCGGTGGTGGGTGCCGTCACCCCCCTGATCAGCGGTGCGGCCCAGGTGGGAGCAGATCTCAGCCTCAATCCGGGACAGTGGTCGAGCTGGGACGGGGCCACGGTCACCACCACCGCCACCTGGTACCGGTGTGACACCCCGACGACGGTGCTGGCCACGGACACCCTCACCTATACGGTCACCGATGCCGACGTGGGCTCCACCCTGTGCGCCTCGGTGGTGGCCACCTCGGTCCACGGCTCGGCCCCGCCCCTGGCCGCCCCGCCCACCGCCGCCGTCACACCCCGGGACCCCCCCACCATCACCGGTTCGGTCACCAGCCCCCTGGTCGTCGGAACCGGGCAGGCCGTGACCCTCACCCTCGGTGGCGCCGGATTCGCCCCCCTCAGCCTGAACTGGAGCCAACTCGACACCGGTGAGGCCAGTCTCGATCCGGGTTCGTTCTCTGGGGGCACCCTGAGTTTCGTGACCCCCGCATCGGGGACGGGCACCTACTCCTTCGTGTTCACCGTCACCCAGGGAGACGGACAGAGCACCTCCACCCAGGTCGACGTGGAGTACCGCGAGGGGGTGGCGGTGTCCGTGGCCGAGGGCACGACGGTGCAGGTGCCGGGGGGGACGGCGACGACTCTGAGTGCCACGGCCACTGGGGTGGGGCCGTTCGCCTACACCTGGACCCAGATCTCGGGGCCGGTGGTCGCCCTGGTCACCACCGGGGACACGGTGGAGTTCACCCCTCCGCCGGCGGGGGACGGCAGCCTGGTGCTGGAGGTGACCGTAACCGATGTGTTCGGGGCCACCGACACGGCCATGGTGCAGGTGGACTACCGCCAACCGGTGGCCATCTCGGTGGGGCAGGGTTCCATCGACGTGGCCGGGGACGTGGACGTGACCATCACCGCCCAGGCCACGGGGCTGGCGCCCCTCACCTACACCTGGTCCCAGATCGACGACTCGACCCCCGATCATCCCTTCGTCCCCGTGGACCTGGTGGTCAACGGCCCCGAGGTCACGATCCACACCCCGGCCACCGGAGGGGGCAGCATCCTCCTGCGGGTGGTGGTCACCTCGACGGCCAACGGGGAGTCGGCCTCCCACGACTTCGTGGTCAACTACGCCCAGACGGTGGGTGTCACCATTCCCTCGACGGGAGGGGAGATCGCCGCGGTGGGTGGGGTCCCCCTCACCATCGGCAGTGAGGTGACAGGGGTGGGGCCCTTCCTCTACCGCTGGACCCAGACCTCGGGTCCACCCGCGCTGGACAGCGACACCGTCGTGAACGGTCCCACCCTGGCGGTGACCCCACCGGCCACCGGGGACGGCACCCTGGGTTTCAGGTTGGAACTGACCGCCACCAACGGTGTGTCGGTGGCCGACGTGGTGGTGCGATACGTCCAGCCGGCGGTCATCACCTCCATCTCTCCCTCGGGTGAACCGAGCGTGCCCCGCGGTTCCACGGTGCGGCTGTCGGCCACCGCCACCGCCCTGGAGCCGGTGGGTGTCTGGACTCAGGTCTCGGGGGAGCCGGTGCTGCCCCCCGAGGGGGTGGTGGCTGATGAGACCGACGTGATCGTGCCCGCCACCGGAGGGGGAACCCTGGTCTTCGAGTACACCGTGACCGGTGGCAACGGACAGACGGCCAGCGCCCGCGTGTCGGTGTCCTACGCCCCCCCGGAGGCTCCGCCCGGACTGTGCGAGGTGGTCTCGGCCGTCAAGGTCCCGGGCACGAACCTTCGGTTGGGGGACCGGATCTCCTTCTCGGTGGGTACCGGGACCGCGGTGTCGGGAGACTGTGACGCCGACCTGCAGGCCTCCTTCCGCCGGGCTGACCTGGTGGTTGACGGCGTGTTCGCCCTCACCGACGCCTCGGGCACCGTCGACGCCACGGGGGTGAGGATCACCTCGGGAACCATGACCGTCGCCGACGCCGTCTTCGGGGACCTGACCTTCCGTCTGGGAGAGGACGGGCTGAGGGTCGACTTCGGCGGTGAGGGGTTCAGCCTGTCCGGTGATCTGGAGGCCGATGGATTCGCCTTCGTGGAAGCCCCGGCCGGATGGACGGCCACCACCCGGGTGGGCTTCCGTAGCGGGGCTGAGCAGGGGATCGAGGTGGAGGCCACGGCCACCGGTCCCGATGGTCCGGCCAGCCGTCTCCACGTGGCCGGGGCCTACGGGGCCGGTGGCGCCCTGGCTCTCGAGGGTGAACTGGCGGGGGTGGTCAGCCTGGGTGGTGCCGACCTGACCCTCACCGGGGGGGTCCGCCGGGAGGCCCGGGGTGCGGACGTAACCTCCGATCTGGGGGTGACGGTCACCGATCCCGTGGTGGTAGCTGACGGGGTGAGGATCACCTCGGGCATCCTGACCCTGGTGGACGGTGTGGTGTCGGGAGATGTCACCGTGGGCCTGGGGGACTTCGTTGTCACCGGCGCCATGACCGTCGCCGATTCCCGGGACTGGCGGGTGGAGGTGTCCGCCGACCTCGACGGACCGGTCTCCCCGGCCCCTGGGCTGGAGTTGCGATCGGTCAGGGTCTCTGGTCGCCTGGTCCGGTCCGAGGGTGACCTGGACGGCAGCCTGGCCCTCGCCGCCGACTGGACCCCGGCCACCGGGGTGGAGGTGAGCGACGCCTCCTTCGTCGTGGACCTGGCCTGTCAGGCCGACGCTCCCTGCACCACCACCCTCACGGTCGAGGCCGGGGTGGCCGTGGGTCTCGACGGCACCCCGATGCGCGGGCGTCTGACCGGTTCGGTCGACCGGGGCACGGGCGCCATGTCCCTGGTGGCCACGCTGGACCGGGTCGTGTTCGTCCCCGGTCTCGAGGTGAGGGGGGCCGAGCTCCACATTGAAAGGTCGGTCGCGGGCTCGGGAGCCGCCGAGGTCTGGATCTCCCTGGCGGGAGAGGTGTTCGGCTCGGCCTTCGACGCCCGCCTCCAGGTGGACGACCGGGGCTGGTGGTTCACCACCACCCTGGGAGCGGTCCGTCTGGGTGATGGGATCCCCACCATGAGGGACGTCCAGCTGGCCTATGCCTCGACCCCCCGCACGGTGCGACTGGCGGGGGAGTCCCGATCCCTGGCCGGTGGGGCCCTGACCCTGGCCGGTTCCATGACCTCCCCCCGCTGGATCGGGGATCTCACCGGTTCCCGACCGGAGATGACGGTTGTGGGGGCCGTCGACCCGACCCGACGCCGCTTTGACCTGGTGGCCGCCCTACCGGACCTGGGGGGCACCAGGCTGCTCGATGTCGGAGGGGTGGGGCTCACCGTGGATTCGGTGGCCGTCAGCCTGGACAACACCAGTGGTCTGCTGGTCTCGAGGCTGTCCGGTGAGGTGACCTTCCGCCTTCCCGGTGTGGCCGGTGCATCCCCCACCTCCCTGCCCCTGGTGCTGGAGGGCGGCCCCTCGGGGGACGGACGCTCCTTCGACGCCACCCTCTCCCTCCGACCCGGTACCCGCTGGAACAATGCCTTCGGGCTACCGGGCCTCGACGTCCTGGACCTGAGCGTGGCCCTCCAGGTCGGCATGGGGAGTGGTGCGGGTCGTCTCGGACTGGCCGGGACGGCCATCCTCCCCGGTTCGGTAACCCGACCCCTGGGGATCCGCTCGGGAACCCCGATCACCCTGGCCGCCCAGTTGGGTGCCGGGCCGCCGTGCTTCGCCTTCGAGATCGGGGACGGCACCACCGTGGCCGTCGACCTGCTCAATACCGGGGTGCTGACCGCCCGCCAGGCCGCCCTGGTGGTCGCCCCCGCCGGATGCCGCATAGGCGAATTCGTGTACCCGCCGGGGATGTCCTTTGGGTTCAGGGGCGAGGTCCTCTCCGTGCCGGTGGACGTTTCGGTGGCGGTCGACCCCCTGGCCTCGGTGTTGCAGGCCGAGGTGTCGGTGGGGCGGATCAGCCTGGCCGGACTCAGCGTCGAGCAGGTGGAGGTGACGGCGTATGCCGGCCCGACCCGCCAGGAACTCGACTTCTCCGGGGTGGCCAGCCTGCTGGGGGCCACGGCCACGGTGGAGGGGAGCTTCCAGCGGGGTCCCGCCGGGGTGGACGTGGCCCTCTCGGGCACCTTCAGCGGAGTGGAGGTGGGTGGATTCGAGGTGGGTGACCTGGAGGCCGGATTCGTCACCGCTGACGGTATGAGGGATCTGACCGTCACCGGCTCGGGAACGGTGGAGATCCTCGGAAGACGGGTGGAGGCCGAGTTCGAGTTCCAGTTGGTGAACGGCCGCCTCGACCGGGCCCGGGGGTCGGGGCGTCTGAGGGCGGAAATGCCCGCCCTCACCCTGGACACGGCGGTGGCATTCGATCTGTCCCGGGGCCGGTTCCCCGACATCACCCTCGTGGGTGAGGCCGAGGCCGCCGGTCTCAGGCTGGCCGGTGTGACGGGACGGGTCACCCCCCGGGGGTTGAGTTTGCTCGGGTCCCTGGACCTCGACCCGGTCCTCAACGCCAGGTTGGGGGGTTGGGTGGCCTTCGACCACAACACGGCCGGAGCGGAGGTCCGCACCGAAGGCGGAACCAGCACCCTGGGGTCCAACCTGACCGTGCCCGCCGACGCCCGGCCCGGCGACTTCGAGCTGACGGCTGACAACGTCCGGATCGGTCTGGGTGGTTTCGACCTGCGGGGGAGGGTCCGGGTGGCCTCCCGGGGGGGAATCCCCGAGGCGGAGGTGGCCGCCACCCTGAGGTTGGGGCTCGGGAGTGATCTGGGCGCCGTCCTGGACCTCCAGGGGGAACTGGGGACCGGCGGGGCGCTCGACCTCAGTGGCGAGGGAAGCCTGCGGGTGGCGGGGATGGTGATCAGCGGGGCCCGTTTCACCGCCGTGTCCGACCCGGTGGCGGGTGAGGTCGGCCTCTCCGTAGAAGGTGTGATCAGGATCGCGGGTTCGGGGGTCGGCTTCGCCGGGGCGTTCGAGCGTCGACCCGGCTACGGCACCCTGTTCCGTCTCTACGGGGTGGGTGACCTGAGCGTCGGGAGCTTCGAATTCATTGGCACCAGGCTGTTGCTGGTTCGGGACGCGGCCCCCCGGGGGGAGGACTCCACCACCGCCCTGAGGGAACTGGCCCAGAGGGGACCGGCTTCCGGGGCCCAGCTGGTGGATCCGGCCTGTGGCCAGGGGTGTGGGATCCGCTCCGGCCTGGTGGGGGCGGCATCGCTGCGGGCCCCGGCGGTGGGCACGGTGGACATGACGGTGGCTGTTTCACCCGACGGCGGGATGGCCTTCGACGGTGTGGGTCGGCTGGAGGGCACCCTGGGCCGGGCCCTGGGACGGTCGGAGGTGGCGGTGGCCGTCTTCGTCGAGGAGTCGGGTCGTACCGAGATGCGTATCCGGTCCCGGGTCAACCGGGCCTTCGGCATCCCCACGTCCTTCCTGTTCGAGGGGCTCGTAACCACCGAGGGGATCCTCACGGCCAGCGTCCGGGCCGAGGCCCGGGTGAGCGGGGGGGTCAGTATCGGGGTGGCGGAGGTGAAGGCCTCGGCCCTGGCCCGCTTCTCCCTGGATCTCAGAGTGGATCTCGACCAGGCCTCCGAGATCGACGCAGGAGCCACCATCAGGGCCCGGGTGCGGATCCGGGGTAAGACCTTCGCCTCCGGCTGGAGAACGCTCCTGACGCTGAGCGCCACGGGCTCGACCAACCCCTACCGCCTGCGGGTGCGGGTCAGGGTGTTCGGCCACAACGTGTCCATCAGGCTGACCTGAACCCGGCTTCCCCCCATGAGGAGACCGGGGGTCGTCGGGCAGCGGGGCACCGATCACGTCGGGATGGCGTGAACGGTGGCGGACCGGCGTTGCTCAGCCACGGGTCGGCGCCGAGGAGATCGGTGGCTCCCGGGCCGCGGCTCCAAGGGGGGTCAGATGGCGGCGAATCCCCGCTCGAGATCGGCGAGTATGTCGTCGATGGTCTCCAGGCCCACGCTGAGACGGATCAGGCCCGGCTCGACCCCGGTGGCCAACTGCTCCTCCGCCGTGAGCTGGGAGTGGGTGGTGGAAGCGGGGTGAATCACCAGCGACCTGACATCCCCGATGTTGGCCACGTGACTGTGGAGCTCGAGGGCGTTCACGAACCTCTCACCGGCCTCGCGGCCTCCCCTGATGACGAAGGCGGGCACCGATCCGAACCCACGGTCCCCCGAGTAGCGACGGGCCAGATGGTGCCAGGGGGAGCTCTCCAACCCCGGGTAGCGAACCGACTCCACCTCGGGGCGGTCCTCCAGCCAGCGGGACACGGCCAGGGCGTTGGCGCAGTGTCGCTCCATCCGCAGGGACAGGGTCTCCAGCCCCTGGAGGATCAGGAAGGCGTTGAAGGGACTGATGGCCGGGCCCAGGTCCCGCAGCAGTTGCACCCGGGCCTTGGCGATGAACGAACCGTGGCCCAGGGCCGGCCAGTAGGTGAGCCCGTGGTAGCTGGGATCGGGATTGTTGTAGTTGGGATAGCGGTCGGGGTCGGAGAACTCGAATGAACCGCCGTCGACTATCGCCCCGGCGATGGAGGTGCCGTGACCTCCGAGGAACTTGGTGGCGGAGTGAACCACGATGTCGGCACCCCACTCCAGGGGTCGGATCAGCCACGGGGTGGCCACGGTGTTGTCCACGACGAGGGGCACACCCACCTCGTGGGCGATGGCCGACACCTTCTCGATGTTGAGGACGTTGTTCATGGGGTTGCCGATGGTCTCCCCGTAGAACAACGTGGTCTTTGGGGTGACCGCGGCTCGCCAGGCGTCGGCGTCGTCGGGATCATCCACGAAGGTGGTGGTGATCCCGAGCTTGGGGAGGGTGTGGTGCAACAGGTTGTACGTGCCGCCGTAGAGGGCCGCTCCGGCCACGATGTGGTCGCCGGCCTCGGCGATGTTGAGGATGGCGAGGGTCTCCGCCGCCTGACCCGAGGCGACCACCAGGGCTCCGGGCACACCCGCCGCGGTGGACGACAGACCCCCCTCGAGGGCCGCCACACGCGTCTCCAGCACCCCCTGGGTGGGGTTCATGATGCGGGTGTAGATGTTCCCCGGTTCGGCCAGGGCGAACAACGAGGCGGCGTGGGTGGTGTCGCGGAACTCATAGGCGGTGGTCTGATAGATGGGAACCGCCCGGGCCCCGGTGGCTGAGTCGGGCTCCTGCCCGGCGTGGATCTGGCGGGTCTCGAAACCCCACGAACTGTCGGTCATGCTCATCCCCCTGGATAGTGGCCCGCCAACCCTATCTGAAAGGCGACCAAATCAGTCGGGTTTATACCCGGAAACCGGGGCTGACCCGACCTGGGGGTAGTCCGGAGGTCTCGGCCGTGCTGGACCCACCGGCGCCCGGGGAGCGGATGAAAAGTCCTTAGATGTTTGACAATCGCAGGTGAGGTAGTTAGCTTCACTGTGATTTCTGATCAGATGACCTCTGAGCGGATTCGGTCCAGACAGCTACGGGGACGAAGGGCGTTGGGGATGAGACGACCACCAAGGATCGCGATACTGATTGTCGCCTTGATGTTGCTGGCTGCGGCCTGCGGAGACAGCGGGGGAGGTGGCGGTGACTCCGCCGCCGATGGGTCGACGACCAGTACCGCGTCCAACGACACGACGGCGACCACGGCCGGTTCCGGTGACACGACGGCGACCACGGCCGGTTCCGGTGACACCACTGTTCCGGCGGCGGAACGCCCGGTCGTGAAGGTCGGTTCGGTGAACAGCCTCACCGGACCGGTTCCGTTCCCCGAGGCCTCTCAGGCCGCGGCGGCCGTGTTCGAGCGCTACAACAACGACCCCACCGGGAAGTTGACCATCGAGTACACCATCGAGGACGATGGTGCCGATCCGGCTCTGGCGACACAGGCGGCCCGAAAACTGGTTGACGACGACAACGTCGTACTCATGGCCGGGGGAGCCAGCCTGGTCGACTGCGCCGTGAACGGTGCCCTCTACGACGACAACGGTCTCTACGCCATTCAGGGAACGGGCGTCGACATCAGCTGTTTCACCTCCAGGAACATCGCTCCCATCAACACCGGTCCCTACGCCGGTCTCACCGCCTCGTTGTTCTTCACCTCGGAGATCCTGGGTCACGACAGCATCTGCTATGTGCAGTTCGACGCCGGGACCCAGCGGCAGCCGTTGACCGACGCCGTCCAACGGTGGACCGACATCACCGGCAAGGAACTGACCTCATTCGACTTCTACGCCCCTGGTGACGATTTCACCCCCTTTGTGACCAAGGCCATCGACAGTGGCTGTACGGCGGTCTTCGAGGGCGGTCTGGATGCGACCGCCATTGCCTGGAACGAGGCCGTGGCCGGCCAGGGGGCGTCCTTCGACACCGTGCACTTCACCTCGGCCTATACCGCGGAGGCGGCCCAGGCCATCGGTTCGCCGGCGACCCCGACCTACGCCAACTCCGAGTTCGAGCCCTTCACCGACCTCGAGTCCCCGGCCCTCGCCGACTGGGTCCAACTGATGAATGACAACGGCATTCCGCTCACGTCCTTCGGGGAGGGCGGGTACCTGGCGGCCCTGGCGGCCATACAGGTGCTGGAGTCGGCGGGAATCCAGCCCGGCGACGACACCGGCACCCAGCGGCAGAAGGTCGAGGCGGCCGTGCTGGGAATGGAGCCCTTCGAGAGTCCGATGCTCGGATCCCCCTATGTCTTCGGTGACGCCCCGGCCCACAACCCGAACCAGGCCAGCAAGTTCGTCCAGCTGGTGGACGGGGAGTGGACGACCGTCACCGATGACTTCATCGTTCTGCCCGACGTGAAGTAGACGGCGGCACATGACGACAGGCGGGTCCACCCTGTGTGAGTCGGATCTCCACAGGGCGGACCCCTGCGCCTCGGAATCCCCCGCCATCCGACATGGTTGATGCTGCTCTCAGTGGCCTTCCCTCCGGCGCGGCCTATGCCCTGCTCGGTGTGGCGGTCGTGTTGCTCTACCGCATGGCCGGGGTCCTCAATTTCGCCATTGCCGTGTTCGGGGCGTTCGGCGCCTTCGTCATGGTCTCTCTGTTCGAGAGAGGCCTGCCGTTCGGACTGGCGATCGTCGTGGGTGTCCTCGTTGGCCTGACGCTGAGCGCGGCGATGGGCGGGGTGATGGCGGCACTGTTCCCCGACACGGACTCGATCACCCGCTCGGTGGTGACCATCGGGATGGCGATCTCCCTCTTCGCGGTGGCATTCAGGATCTTCGGTGACCGACCCCGATCATTTCCTCCCCTGTTCCCCTCCGTTTCCTACTCCCTGTCCGGGGTGAGCCTGAAGCTCTCCGGACTGGTGGCCCTCGGTCTGGCCGCGGCCCTGGCCCTGCTCATATGGGTGTTCCTGCGCAATACCCGGATCGGGGTGCAGGTCTCGGCGATGGCCGCACGGTCCACGACGGCGGAACTGCTCGGGATACCGGTTCGCTCCTACACGGTCGCCATCTGGGCCCTGGCCGGAGCCATCGCGACCATGGCTCCGATACTGGCTGCTCCCACCCGTCAGGCCGACTTCACGTCCTTGGGGCTCCTCGTGGTACCGGCACTGGCCGCGGCCCTCCTTGGTTCGTTCCACAGTCTGGGACTCACCGTGGTCGCCGGATTGGGTATCGGGGTACTCGAGGCGATGGCGGTTCGCTGGCCGACGGTGTCCACGTGGCGCACGACCCTGCCGTTCTTCGTGATCCTGGCGGTGTTGCTGTGGCGTCAGCGGGGGGAGGTGTGGGATGAGGCCCGGTGAACCCGTCACCACGGTGGCCGTGGCGACCCGGGCCCGGGCTCTACCGCTGTCCCTGACCGGGGTCCTGGTTCTGTTCGTTCTCTGGCTACCCGACTTCTGGACCTTCCTGTTCATCAGCGCCCTCACCACCGGCTTGATCGCGCTCAGCGTGGGCATCGTGTACGGCCGGGCCCGAATGGTCTCCCTGTGTCAGTTCTCCTTCGCCGCCGTGGGGGCGTGGGTGGTGGGCTGGCTGAACGTCAACCACGACCTTCCATTCGTCCTGATGATCCTGGTGGGTGGCCTGGCGGCGGTACCCCTGGGAGCTCTGATCGGGTTGCTTTCACTCCGCCTCCGGGGGATCAACCTG
>JALSTE010000463.1 GCA_026983855.1 Acidimicrobiia bacterium | reverse complement strand
CTTGAGCACCTGGAACAGGTTGGAGAGTTCGGCGGCGTGGGGCGGGTCGTGGAGGAGGAACCGCTCCGTGAAGCGGACCGAGCCCATCTGGGTCGAGTGGACGCCCTCACAGGATTCCGAGCCGACGGAGAACTCGGTGGAGCCCCCGCCGATGTCGAGCACCAGGAACGGGCCCCGGGCCGGATCCAGACCTCGCACGGCCCCGGCGAAGGTGAGGCAGCCCTCGGACTCCCCGGTCAACAACTCGGGGCGTACACCCAGGGCCGCCTCGGCCCTGCGGAAGAACTCGGCCGAATTGGAGGCGTCGCGGGCCGCTGAGGTGGCCGTGGCCCGTACCCGGCTCACACCGTGTTCGTCGATGATGGTGCGAAACTCCCCCAGGGCCGCCTCCACCCGGCCAATGGCCTCGGGAGCCAGGGCGCCGCTCGCCTCCAGGCCCCGTCCCAGGCCGGTGATGCGGGAGATCCTCACCCGGTCGGTGAGACCATCCGATATCAGCAGCCGGGTGGTGTTGGTTCCGCAGTCCACCGCCGCCACCGGTCGAGTCGTCATTACCCCTCCCCCGCCGATCTCAGCGGTCCCCCGCCGGACTCCCGGGTCGGCCGGGAGAGCTGATCGGCGACCCACCTTCCCACGGGGTCGGGCCCACCGGCCAGATACCAGGCGTAGTGGGCGTGGAGGCACTTGACCCCCGTCCGTGTTCCGCCCACCCCTCCGGTGGGCCGGGGACCGTGGTGGTCGGGGGGCAGGAGCCGGTCCCGTTGCTCTGAGTAGAGCTGGTGGGCCCTCGTCAGCTCCCCCGGGTCCACCTCCCTCTCGGCCCGGCGGACACCCCCCTCGGACTCGATCCGGCCCACCGCGGAACGGGCCGCGGCCCCCACCAACCAGTAGCGGGTGGGCATGGGTGTGCCGTCGTGGAGCAGCGGTTCGTTCTCGATCACCACCGGGCCCCCCGAGGCGTCACGGACCACCACCCGGAACCCGCATCTGGGTTCCCTCCCCAGCAGAGCGGTGACCGCCTCGACATCATCGTCCTGACCTGGGGTTTCGTGCCCTGACGACGGATTCTCCACCGTCGCAGGATAGCCGCCGGTCCCCATCGGGGGATTGTGCCCGATCCCCGGATGAATCGGGTGAATCGAGGGCTTGATGTCGGTGGTGGACCTACCGATGAGGACAGGGTGACGGACATCGGTACGCGTGTGCGCAGACAACTGGGCGACATCCTCATCGCCAACGGTGTCATCACCATGGACCAGTTGAAGACGGCCCTGGAGGAGCAACGGAGGACCAAGCGGCGCCTGGGGGAGGTGATGCTCTCACTGGGGATCCTGTTTCCGACCGACCTCCACAAGGCCCTGGCCGAACAGCAGGACATCGAGGCCCTCGATCTCGAGGTGACCCCGCCCGACCCGGAGTTCGCCAAGGTCCTGCCCGAGGCCCTGGCCCGCCGTATCGGCGCCGTGGCCATGGGGGAGCAGGACGGCAAGCTGAAGGTCGCCATGGCCGAGCCGTTCAACGTGTTCGCCATAGACGACCTTCGGGCGGCCACCGGGCAGAGGATCCTGCCCGCCCTGGCCGACCCCTCCCAGATCGAGCGGGCCCTCAGTATCGTCTACGAGGACGGCAAGGCCGAATCGGCGGTGGCCGCCGCCGCCGAGGCCGCCGGGGGCTCCAGCGAGAGCGACCGTCTCTCGGAGATGACCGAGATCGCCGACGACGGCCCCATCGTCAAGTTCATCAACCTGCTGCTCAAGCGGGCCATCCAGGACCGGGCCTCGGACATCCACGTGGAGGCCGCCCCCGACGGGCTCCGCATCCGGTTCCGGGTCGACGGTGTGCTCCGGGACGTGATGAGGTCACCCAAGTCGGTCCAGAGCGGGGTTCTGTCCCGGCTCAAGATCATGGCCGAAATGGACATCGCCGAGAAGAGGGTGCCCCAGGACGGCCGCACCACCATGAAGATGGGTAACCGCACCGTCGATCTCCGTGTGGTGACCGTCCCCACCGTCTACGGGGAGTCCGTGGTGCTGAGGATCCTGGACCAGGGGTCCACCAAGCTGGAGATCTCCCAGCTCGGATTCCACCCCGAGGCCCTGGAGAGGTTCCAGTACGCCTACGGCAAACCGGCCGGCGGCATCCTGGTTACCGGGCCGACCGGTTCGGGAAAGACCACGACCCTGTACTCCACCCTCAACGAGCTGAACGATGAGACCCGGGCCATCGTGACCGTCGAGGATCCGGTGGAGTACAAGATCAAGGGCCTCAAGCAGATGCAGATGAACGCCAAGGCCGGCTTGACCTTCGCCTCCTCACTGCGTGCGATCCTGCGGGCCGATCCCGACGTGGTCCTGG
>JALSTE010000462.1 GCA_026983855.1 Acidimicrobiia bacterium | reverse complement strand
CCCCCGACGCCGAAGCCGAACCCTCACCCAAACCCACAGAGCCCACGAAAATAGCTATCGCCACAAGAACACTAAAGGAAGTAGCCGAAATCGCCTGATCATACTCAGCGTTGACTCCGTTTACGAGGCAAATGACGACCTGCCACCAAACTCGCAAATGCAGTCGGCCAACGCAAGCGAATATCCCGCCGAAGGCGCAGTTGGGGCCGAGCCGAAGCCGAGCTGGGATCTCGTTCGGCCGGTTGGCGGGTGGTCCCGAGGTGCACCCCTCGGCGACCCCAACCCTGCCCCGGTTCCACGCCATGCTCACAAAGAGCGTCACCCTCGTGGCGCGGCGAAATGGTCGGGGCTCCTCGGCGACGGCTCGCCCATCGCCGACCCATGGACAGATCGGACACACCCACGCCGCCCATCCCGACATGGGAACGGTTGAATCCGAAATCACATAGCACCGGGTGGCCGGCCCCAACCAGTCTCACCTGGGGTGACTATTGACTTTTGAAAGGTGGCGCCACATGCTGATACCGACGAGCGATGGGAAACGGGCGACATTTACGGTGTCGAGGACAGCCCCAACCTCTATACCGGTTTCCAGTCCGCCGGTTCGGGAAACACCTGGACCAATGCCAACGGACACAACTGGCATGACGATGGGATGGACTGGGGCGTCAACGGCCCGGCCGACATCTGCAAGAGCTTCTGAGGGCGTGCAATCCACGGGCAGGGGCCGGCTGGTTCGGGTCACCCGCACCTCGGTCGACGACACTCGATCGGCGCCACGGGCAGGGTCGGGGGGGATCGGGAGATCCCCGGTCCGCAGGGGACCCGTTCGTCGGTCGTGGTGCGGCTGGGGCCTGGCGCTAGCCACCGTCGTACTCGCCGCCGCGTGCTCCAACAGCGGGCCCCGGGCCACCCCGTCCGATACCTCCTCCATCAGCACCGGGTTCCGAGGCGGGGTCCGAACCGGTGTCGGGCTGTCACTCGCAGGTGTGCGGGCCAGAGGCCGGGGACAGATCACCCTCAACAACTCTGGCCCCCTCGACGGCAAGATGACTCTGGTGGTGGTACCGCTCGAACCGACCTGTGACCGGTTCCCGTCGAACCTGCCCTGCCCCAAACCCGAGGAGATGACCCTAGTCTTCCGGGCCAGTGGTCTCCTGGACTTCAGGACCCCCATCGACATCGGTGACGCAGGTGTCGCAACCGTCCGCCACAGCGGACCGGACGAGTCCACGACAGTGCTGCCCGTGCGACTCCCGAAACTTGAAGAGGGTCGTCACTGCGTCCTCGTGGCGCTGCTGGAAGACGAGGCCACGGTTGTCGAGGGCCAATTCCCCGACCACGGAAACGTTGCCCTCTTCATCGTCCACAACCACGGGGATCAGCCCGATCACTGCAATCCACCTCACGGCGAACTTCCCGGGACCAGGTTCATCCCCGAGGGACGATCGATGGGCAGGTGCGGACCACCGAACCTGACGACGGCGGATCCGGATGCCACCGGAACGCCGAGCGGGGTGTTGGTGACGATTTCGCTGTGCGGACCCGGCCAGATCACGGTGTTCACCCGCGACGGTCGACTCCAGGGCGAAGGCTCCACCCATCCACCGTTTCTCACCGATGGCTACCCCGACCAAGTGGTCGGATTCGTCGGAACGCTCCCGCGCCTACCTGCCGGGTGGTGGCGGGTCATCAGCGCCAGCGTGGGAACGACCGAACCGGGTTCGGTTCTCTACAGCCGACCCATACTCTCCGAAGGCGGCTCCCCCCAGCCGGATGAGCGTCGTGACCCAGCATCCCCGGTACCGGGTGGCCCGGGGTCACACGGGTGGCCATCGGCGGGTGGGCCTTTCCTCCCCAGGGAGGCGGGGCACTAGCTTGCCCCCATGCTCCAACCCCCGACCGTCGGAATCATCGCCAATCCCCTGTCGGGTCGGGACGTCCGCCGGGTGGCCGCCCGGGGAGGGGTGTCCAGCCCCCAGGACAAGCGCAACCGCATAGCCCGGGCCGTTGTCGGGGCCGTGAACGCCGGGGCCCGGCGGGTGTTGCTCATGGACGAGCCCTTCGAGATCTCCACCGGGGCCGTGGCCGACCTGCATCTGGACGCCGACATCGAGGTCATCGACGTGGAGGCCCGCCTCGACGCCGGGGACACCGAGAGAGCCACCCGCACCATGAGGGAGGAGGGGGTGGGGGCCCTGATCGTCCTCGGCGGGGACGGCACGAACCGGATCATCGCCCGCACCTGGCCGGGTTGCGTGCTGGTACCCATGTCCACGGGAACCAACAACGTGTTCCCCACCATGGTCGAGGCCACCGTGGCCGGGGCGGCGGCCGGACTGGTCGTCTCCGGGGCG
>JALSTE010000461.1 GCA_026983855.1 Acidimicrobiia bacterium | reverse complement strand
GTGGGACGGGCTGGACCGGACAACCCTCTGTGTGGGAACGCGAGGGGCGGACCTGGGTCGCCTTCGGCGCCTACGACCGGGCCGTGCACGTTCTCGATTCCACCGACGGGAGCCGCATCAAGGCCGATTTCCCCACTGGCGACATCATCAAGGGGTCGGTGACCATCGACCCCGACGGCTACCCACTGTTGTACACGGGGTCACGGGACAATTTCTTCCGGGTCCTGGCCCTCGACCGGGGGGGCGAATTGGTCGAGCTCTGGCGACTCTCGGCCAATGCGGTGTCCCCGACCAAGTGGAACAACGACTGGGACGGGGCCGCCCTGGTCATCGACGACTACCTCTTCGAGGGTGGGGAGAACAGCCAGTTCCACATCGTGAAGCTCAACCGCGGCTACGGCGCCGACGGCCTGGTGACCGTGTCCCCCGAGCTGGTCTTCAACGCCCCCGGGTGGGACGACGAGCTCATACGGGCCGTGGGCAACAACGTCTCGATCGAGAACTCCGTCGCCATCTCGGGAAACACGGTCTACTTCGCCAACTCGGGCGGCCTGGTCCAGGGCTGGGACATAACCAATCTGGCCGAGGGTGGTGAACCCACCCGGGTGTTCCGCTTCTGGACCGGTGATGACGTAGACGCCTCCGTCGTGGTGGACGAAGAGGGCTACCTCTACGTGGGGGCCGAGTACGAGCGGGGCAACCAGAGGTCCAAGGACGTGGGCCAGATAATGAAGCTGGATCCGTCCCGTCCCGAGGATCCGGTGGTCTGGTCGATTCAGGACCGGGACTCCCGCCCCGGCGGAGTCTGGGCCACCCCCGCCATCCACCGCGACATCCTGATCGTTCCCACCGACGGCGGCCGGGTACTCGGGATAGACCGGGAAACCGGTGCGATCCGCTGGACCATGCACCTACCCGGCCCCCTCTGGCAGTCACCCGTGATCGTCGACGACACCCTGATCCAGGGGGACTGTCTCGGGAACCTCCACGCCTATGACGTGGCCGACACCACCACCGCCCCGAGAGAACTCTGGTCGATCAGCCTGGGAGGCTGCATCGAGTCCACCCCGACCGTGTGGCGGGGCGGGATCTACATCGGGACACGTGGCGGCCGGTTCTTCGCCGTGACCGATTCTCCATGACACCCACCCGATCCCGAACCCGCCGACGACGGATCGCGACCCCTATGGTGAATCAGCCCCGGGCTTGCTAGTCTGGAACGCTGTTGTCCGCCGCCCTATCGTCGATGAGGACGCGCTATGAGCAAGGTTTGCCAGGTCACGGGCCGTCGCCCGACCACTGGATTCAACGTGTCCCACTCACACCGCCGCACCAAGCGGTGGTTCAAGCCCAACATCCAGAGGCAGAAGTTCTGGGTACCCAATGAGAAGAGGTGGGTGACCCTCACCGTCAGCACCAAGGGCATCAAGACCATAAACAAGAAGGGCATCGAGTCGGTACTGGCCGACATGCGCCGCCGGGGAGTGAAGATCTGATGGCCAAGAGCGACAAGCGGCCGATCGTGAAGATGCGCTCCACGGAGGGCAGCGGCTACACGTACACCACCCGTAAGAACAAGGTGAACACCCGCGAGCGGCTGGAGCTGCGCAAGTACGACCCCGTGCTCCGCCGTCACGTCATGTTCAAGGAAGAGCGCTAGTACCGCTCCTCACCCGGTTTCCCACGACCCTGACCCCCTCCGCCCTGAGCCGGGCGGCGTGTTCCTCCTCGTGTCCGGGAACCAACCGACCGGTGGACGTGACCACCCGCCACCAGGGATAGCCCTCGCCCCCGGCCAGGAGGTTGCCCACCGCCCGCGCCGCACCCGGGAAACCGGCCTCCGCCGCCACCTCGCCGTAGGTGACCACCTCACCGGGGGCGAGTGAGGCCAGGACCCGTTCCACCGCGGGTAGGAAGTCCGGCACCGGGGAGGGTCCCCGATCAGCGGCGCTCGACGGGGACCAGACGGCGCCGGGCCACCTCGATGAGGGACTCCCAGCCCACCATCAACGATCCCAGGAGGATCAGCGTGAGCCCGGTGAGTCCCAGGGTGAGGTTCAGCCCGGTGCGGGCCAGTTCCTCCCCGGTCTGGGGGTTCTCCTCGGTGATTCCGCCGATCTCACCCTGGGTCGTGGTCGTGGAGGCCACCGTGGTGGTGGGGGCAACGGTGGATGAGGGAGCCACCGAGGTCGTCGGAGCGGTTGTGGTGGTGGGAGCCACCGTCGTGGTCGGCGCCGTGGTGGGGGCCACCGTCGTGGTCGTGGTGGTGGTGGGGGCGGTGGCGCAGATGAACGAGACGGTGGGGTGCACGCTATCGTAGGAGGGCAGTACCCCGTCCCAATGGAACGTGATGGACGAGGCCGGGGCCAGGGTGACGATTCCCGCCGACATGGAGGTGCCCATGGCCTCGTCGGGGATGTCGGGGGTCACCGGCGACACGTACCCCGAATCGAGGGTGAAGTGCCACTGCTCGTTCACCTGATCGAGGTAGGCCCCCGGTGCGTGGGTGGGATCGGCGCTGGAGAGAACGATCTCGTAGGTTCCCCCCGCCACGTTGACGGGAAGGGGGCCGATGACCTGCACGTTCTTCGTGAGCGGCCCCAGACCGGCGGAGTCACCGGTGACGGTTACGTCGACACAGGCCTGGGTCTCCTCGGCCCCCACCGGTGAGACCGCCACCATTGCCGTACCCGCCAAAATGAGCAGGGCGGCGAGAATGTTCCTGGTGGTCAGATTCCTCATGACCTTCTCCTTGGTTCACGCGCAGTGTTGGAGCCTAGCGCACAGTGGCAACGCGACCCGCGGACCTAACGTCGACCGAACCGGGACCACCGGAAGGGATTCCCCGGGCTGGGCGACACCGGTCCCGCTCTGACACACTGCACGCCGTGTCCGGATCCATACCGTTCCTCAGAGACTTCGACTTCGAGTACGGCCGGGTGGACCGTCCCGCTCCGGGACTGCGGAGGATCGTGGCCCCCAACCCGTCCCGTTTCACCTACGTCGGAACCGGTACCTACATCCTGGGCGAGGGACGGGTGGCGGTGATCGATCCCGGGCCCGACGATGACTCCCATCTCGAGGCTCTCCTGTCCGCGCTCCGCGGGGAGACCGTCACCCACATACTGGTCACCCACACCCACCCGGACCACTCCCCGCTCTCCCGGCGGCTGGCCGAGGCCACCGGTGCCCCGACCTACGCCCATGGGCCCCATCCCCGTCCGGACGAGGAGCCCGGGGACGAGGCCGACGATCACCTCGAGTTCCCCTTTCCCGTGGACGAGGAGTCCGGGACCGACCCCGACGCCGAGGCCACGGCGGGAGAGCACCGCCAGGGTCACGACCTCGATTTCTCCCCCGATGTGACCGTGGGCCACGGTGACGTCATCGACGGGGAGGGGTGGAGCGTGGAATGTCTGCACACACCCGGACACATCTCGAACCACCTGTGCTTCGCCTGGCTGGAGACCAACTCCCTGTTCTCCGGCGATCACGTCATGGGCTGGTCCACCTCGGTCATCTCGCCACCGGACGGGCACATGGGCGACTACCTGCGCAGCCTCGAACTGGTCATGGCCCGGGGCTACTCCACCCTCTACCCCACCCACGGACCGCCGATCCCCGATCCGGCTCCATTCCTGGAGGCGTTCGTCCGCCACCGGCGCCACCGTGAGGAACAGATCCTGGCCTCCCTCGACCGCGGCAACTGCCGCATCGAGGACATCGTCATGGAGCTTTACGCCGACGTCGATCATCGGCTGTACCGCGCCGCCGGTCGATCCGTGTACGCCCACCTGCTGGGTCTGGTGTCCGACGGGACGGTGGAGGCGTCCGACTCACCTCCCCGTCAGCGCTCGGAGTACCGTCGGCGGACCTGATCCGTCTCCCACCGACCGTGGGTCGTGGGCCCGAGCGTCCCGCGTGACCCACCTCCACGACTCGGGATCGGAGAACCCGACCGCACCTCACCAAACCTCGGGCCCGTCGACCCCGGGGACTTGAAGCGGGGGTCCGAAGTGCCGAAGGGTGGCCATGAAGCCCCGTTCCCGACGACGATCCGTGCGGCGCGCCGTCACCCTGCTGCTGCTGGTCTCCATGGTGGGACGAGCCCCGGTGGGTGCCCAGGATGACAGCGGCGGCTGTGACGGTCTGGCGAGTCTCGGCCACTTCAACAACGCCCCACTGGCCGTCGACGACGAGGCCTGGACCCCACCCGGACAACCGGTGACGATCGACGTCCTGGCCAACGACGTCGACTTCGACGGCGACCCGCTGACCGTCGACACCGTGTTCAACCCCGCCAGTGGAACCGCCACCGTCGAGGGGAACACGATCGTCTACGAGCCCGGCCTCGACTTCGAGGGCGTCGACGCCTTCGCCTACGTCGTTTCCGACGGAGCCTGTGGTGTCGCCCAGGCCGGTATCAGGGTGCTGGTCTCCACCACACCGCCTCCTCCGGACGAGGCCAGGCCCGAACCCCCGGTCGTCACCGTCCCCGATCTCACCGGGTGACGGCCGTGCCCGCCCCGAGAGCCTTGCGGGTTCCGGCCCTGCTTCTCGCCCTGGTCATCGGGATCACGGCCTGCACCGGGGTGGCGGCCTCCACCGCCACGGACACCCGGTCAGAGGGGACGGTCACGGGCGCCGGGCGTGGATCGCTGCCCCTCCCGAGCGGTGACGTTCCCCCCGCCACCGCCTCCTACATCGCCCGGGCCCGGGGGCCCCTGCTCGAGGTTTTCGACGCACCCGGGGGTGGGATCCCCGTGGAGAGCGGACCCCTCGACAATCCGACGAACAACGGAACCGCCCTGGTGTTGGCGGTCGTCGGGCAGCCCGATCCCGCGGCGGAGTGGCTGAAGGTACTCCTTCCGGTTCGACCCAACTTCAGCACCGGATGGGTCAGGGCCGCCGACGTCGAGGTGACCTGGACCGACTACACCATCGACATCGATCTCTCCGAACATCGTCTGGAGCTGAGGCGGGGCGGCGAGCTCGTCACCTGGGGGACCGTGGCCATCGGCCGCCCCGGAGCCCGAACGCCCACGGGCCGAACGGCGGTCAACGAACTGCTCGCCTCACCGGAACCCGAGGGCCTGTACGGACCCTTCGCCCTGGGTCTGTCGCTGTGGTCGGACACGGTGACCGAGTACGCCGGAGGGAACGGTCAGATCGGAATCCACGGAACGAACCGACCCGAGCTTCTCGGATCCGATGTCAGCCTGGGATGCGTGAGGGTGGGCAACGACCTGGTCACGGATCTGGCCGGCCGGGTGCCCCTCGGGACACCCGTGGTCATCCACGATTGACCCTTTTCGAGTCAGGCCGTGAAGCCCCCGTCGACCACGAACTCCCGCCCCGTGCAGTAACCCGACTCATCGGACATGAGGAACAGCACCACCGAGGCCACCTCCTCGGGGCCCGCCAGGCGTCCCATGGGAATCCGCTGTTCGATCATGGCCCTCACCTCGGGCATTCCCCCGGTGAGGTCGTCGAACATCGGGGTCTCGATTATTCCGGGGTGAACGGAGTTGACCCGAATCCCGAAGGGGGCGAGTTCCCGGGCCGCCGAACGTGTCATTCCCCGCACGGCCCACTTCGAGGCACCGTAGGCGAAGGAGTTCTGGGCCCCCATCAACCCGGCGATCGAGGAGATGTTGACGATGGATCCCCCGCCCCGCTCAACCATGGGACCGTGGACCGCCTTCATCCCCAGGAACACACCGATCTGGTTGATCTCGATCACCCTCCGGTAGGTGGCCTCGGAGGTGTCGGCGAGACCCTCACCCACGTATATCCCGGCATTGTTCACCAGACCGTCGATGCGTCCCTCGGTCTCCAGTATCTCGGCGATGACCGCCTCCCACTCCCCGGCGTTCGTCACGTCATGATGGAGATAGCGGGCCCCGACCTCGGCCGCGGTGACCCTTCCCTCATCGTCGAGAACATCGGTGGCCCACACCCGGGCCCCCTCCGACACGAACGCCGCCGCCTCCGCCGCCCCCTGTCCCCGGGCACCCCCGGTCACCACGATGACCTTGTCGTCCAGACGTCCCACGCCGGCTCCCCTCGCTGTTCACTGGACCCCAGTGTGGACCTCACACCCGCTGGGACCAATTCCCGGATCAGCCGCCGGTCAGCTCCGGGGTCCGCTCGCCGTACAGCCAGGAATCGAACAGATCACCGAGGTCCCGCCCCGAGACCTCCTCAGCCACGGCCACGAAGCGCGGGGTGTCAACGGTGGAGTCGGCGTACCGGGAGGAGTAACTGCGCAGGATCTCGAAGAACACCTCGTCCCCGACCGTCAGCCTCAGTTCGTGCAGGGTGAGCGCGCCCCTGATGTAGACGGTGGAGTCGAACAGCCCCGCCGGGCCCGGATCCCCGGGCGGCCCCCAGATCGGCCTCCCCGAATCGGCGGTGGCCCGGGCGAAGGCGTCGAGGTCGAAGTCCGGCTCGGTGAGCTCCCTCCAGAGCCACTCGGCGTAGGTGGCGAAACCCTCGTTCAACCAGATGTCCCTCCAGTTGTCGATGGTGAGGGAATCCCCGAACCACTGGTGGGCCAGCTCGTGGACCACCACCTCCTCGGCCAGGATCGGCGACCGGAACATCCCCCCGGAGAACACCGAGAGGGTCTGGTTCTCCAGAGCCCCCCCGAAATCACTGTCCACCACCAGGGCCCCGTAGGTGTCGAACGGGAAGGGACCGAACAGGGGCGTCAGTTCCTCGATCATCCGGGCCTGGAGGTCCAGGGCCCCGCCGGCGATGTCCACCAGACCCGGGGCGACGAAGTTGCGGATCTGGATCCCCTCGGGACCGGGCGAGCTCTGGGAGCTGAACTCCCCCACCCCGATGGTGACCAGATAGCTGGCCATCGGGTGGTGGGTCTCGTACTCGAAGGTGGTCATCCCCGAATCGGTGGAGCTCCGGACCAATTCACCGTTGGCCACGGCCGAGAACGGTTCGGGCACCGTCAGCCGAAAGCGGTACAGCGCCTTGTCCGATGGATGGTCATTGACCGGATACCAGCCCCGGGCCCCGTTGGGCTCACTGACCACGTATATGAGGTCGGCCCGGGGAGCCTGCCATCCGACCCCCTGGGGCCAGGCCACGGTCGGCACCGCTTTCGGGGAGGCCGAGTACGAGGTCTGCACCGAGAACCCGACCCCGGCGGGCAGAGTCTCCCGGGGTCGGATCCGCAGTTCCTCACCCTCCCGCTCCCACCCGGCCCCGGCCCCGTTCACCGTGACCCGGGTCAGCTCGGGTCCGGCGTAGTCCAGGTTGAACCCGAGCAACGGCTCGGTGGCCACGGCGTCCATCGTCACCACGGCATCCACGAGGTTCCGACCGGGTTGGATGGTCAGATCGAGGGTGTAGCGGATGGCGTCGTACCCGCCGTTACCCCAATCGGGAAAGTAGGGGTCCCCCAACCCCGCGTCTCCCTGCACCGGCTCGGACGGAACTACGGTGCCGTCCCCCGGTGGGGAACCGGTGGGCCCCGGTGTGTCCACCGAGGAGGGATCCGGGGGATAGCCGGAGTCGCCCTCCGTCGAACCCACGTCCACTCCCCCGGACGCCGTCGTACCCACCTGAACGCTGGAGGCGGGGGCCACCGGGGTCCGGTCAGCGCTCGGCGCGTCCGAACCGGATCCACCGCAGGCCGCCGCCAGGACCGCCAGGGCCGTCAACACCCCGGCCAGCCATCGACCGCGCCACCTCGACCGACCGACACCCACCCTCATGGCCATCCCACCACCGGCGCCCCATTCCGAAGACATCGACGCCGACGGCACTCAGTGGTCACCGCCGGCCGTTCCCCGGGCAGATCGGAAGGGTTGGTAGCGGGGGGCGGTAGAAATCGGGACCATCCGGATTCGGGATGATCTCCCCACCTCCCGGCCCGGAGGGCGTCCCCTCGGCCGAGGCGACACTGACGGACTGGCTGATGTCGATCCCCTCGGTCGGACCCGGCGCGGACGGAATTCCCGCCGCCGATCCCAGCAGGTGAAGACCCAGGAGGTCGCCCTGACCGAAGTCTGACACCCCGGTCAGACTCGGGTACATCAACTCCGCCACCGAGTTGACGTGCCCCAGGCCCACCAGGTGACCGAGCTCATGGAGAATCACAGCCGGCAGCTCGGCCAGCACCGAGGCTCCGTAATAGGGCTGCCAGTGGTACGACACCGTTCCGGTTATGAAGATCGGCTCGCCCACCGCGATCGTCTGGAGGACGCCGTTGATCTCCACCTCGATCTGCTTCGTGACCCGCTCATTGGCGTGCAGCACCGGTTGGGCCACACCGACCGTGCCCGTCGCCACATTGTCCGGTCGGGCCCCGATCCACACCGGCGCCCAGCGATCGCCGTAGCGACTGGGCTGGTACGACTCACGGAAGTCAGGGGTGTCGTCGCTGCTGTGGCCCACGTACTCGGTGGTCGTACCGTCGAATATGAACTGCAGACCGGTGCGGGCCGAGATCTCCGCCACCGCGTCGTGCACCATCTGGGCCGCCTCGGGGGGACCGAAACCATTGTTCAGGACGTAGTGGATCGGATCGGCCGAGGGCCACCTCAGGGGAAGGGCGGTGTAGGGCCACTTCCCTATGAAGGTGTGGGTGGGTCGGGCCTGAGGGCCCGACGGGCTCCCGGTCTGGGGTGTCGCCGCTGACCCGAACCCCCAGGTTTCACCCACCTCATCGACCATCATGTATCCCGAACGATCCGAGGTGACGGTAACGGCCGACACCGGGGTCCGGATCTCCCCGGGCTGGGTCGGAATCCCGGGACGGGAACCCAGGAACACGCTGTCCCCGAAATTGAAGATCCCGCCATCGGCGGCGACCATCAGATACGCCTGTCCCGACGCCAGGGCCCCGATAACCGGTTCGTCCAGCGTGACCCCGGGCAGGACACCCGGCACCGAGTCGTAGAAGCCGGCGGCACCGAAGCTGAAGATGCCCCCATCCCCGGCCACCAACCAGTAGCCGTCGGATGAGGGGGTCGGCACCAGGCCCACGACGGGCTGGGCCAAGGGGACCCCCGGCAGGACCTGGGGAACCGAACCCATGTACGAGGCGGCACCGAAGCTGAAGATGCCCCCGTCGGAACCGACCATGTAGTACCCCTGACCCGAGGGGAGGGCGGCGGCCCCCACGACCGGCCCGGCCAGGGTCAACCCGGTCAGGTCACCGAGGTGTACGGCGTCCCCGTATGCCGCCACCCGGCCGCTGGTCGTGAACAGCCAGTAGCCGTCGCCCGACGGCGTGGGAGAGAGGGCCGAGACGTACTCGCCGTCCGACAGGGACGGGCGGTCACCGAAGTGGGGGGCGTCGATCGGTAGGACGGCACCGTCGGAGGTGACCACCCAGTAGCCGTTCTCATCGGGGGTGTAGACGATGGTGACCACCGTCAGGCCATCGTCGGTGAGCCCCCCCGAGGAGGCGGTCAGGAGATCCGCGCCGAGCCCCGGGGAGGAGGCGATCAGGGGTGCGGTGGCCGGCACGAGGTTCGTTCGGTCCGGGGCCGGGGTCGGAAACGTCCGCAACGGTGTCCGAACCAGGGCCAGGGCCCCCAGTACTCCACCGGAGCGCAGGAACGACCTCCGGTCCAGGGTCATCTCAGTGGACTCGGTCTCGGTGTCGGCCGCCGGGGCGCCCTCGGGGATCTCGGGGGTTGTGGTCACTGTCCGGATTTCCGCCTTCGTGTCGAGGCCCGACGTCAACGATGTAGGTCACCAGAGTGGCCCATCGGGCGGCGCCGGTGGTGGTCACCCGGAGCCCATGACGGACCGCGACCAGACCCCGGCTGTGAGAATCACCGGAGATTCTGTTGAAATGGTCCCATGGAAACACAGCTCCAACCCTCCATCGACAATGAGGTCGACGGACGGGTACTGCGGGGCCGGCGCAACCGCGAGGCGATAGTCGACGCCATGTTCGACCTCTACGCCGCCGGCAACCTCAGACCCACCGCGGCCCAGATAGCGGAGGCGGCCGGGATTTCCACCCGCTCGGTGTATCACCACTTCGACGACATGGAGAGCCTGGTCGCCGAGGTCTCGGCCCGGGCCGAGGACGGGGTCAACGCCACCACCACCCGACCGGCCTCCGACCTGGACCTCGATGAGAAGGTGTCGGCGTTCATCCGTCACCGCATCACCCGGTGGGAGAAGGTGAACGCGGTGGTGCGAGCCGCTCGGCTGGGTGAGTACTCCTCCCCCGTCGTCGCCAAGGAGCTGCAGAAGGGTCGCGCCCGACTCCGCCACGACGTGGAGCTGACCTTCGCCCCGGAACTGGCGGCGGCCCCTGATCCCGGACTGCTCCTCGACGGGCTGGATCTCCTGTTCGGATTCGAGGTGTGGGAGAGGTTGCGCCTGGTTCAGAATCAGGATCCGGCCACGGTTGAGAAACTCCTCACACCTCTCGTGCGGGCCCTGTTCTGACCTCCTCGCCCGGTACCGGGGCGATCGCCGCCGGTGCCCCGGCCGATACCGCCGAAGGGGCCCGTCGGTGAATGAGATGTCCCCGGACCAGGCCCGCCGGATCGCCATCGCCGCCCAGGGGCTGAACCGGGCCCGCCCCACCGGCCGGCTTGATCGGCGCCACCTGCGGCGGGTCATCAACGACGTGGGGGTGGTCCAGATCGACTCGGTCAACGTCGTGAGCCGCTCCCACTACCTTCCCTTCTTCTCCCGGCTCGGTGTCTACGACCGCGAACGACTCGACCGCATGACCCGGGCACCCGAACCTGAACTGGTGGAGTACTGGGCCCACGAGGCGTCACTGATGACCCCGGCCACCAGAAGACTGTTCCAGTGGCGGATGGACGCCATGCACGAGGGGGGCAGCGGGTCCTGGCCGGGGCTCGTGAGATTCGCGGCCGCCAACGCGGAGTTCCTGGGGGAGACCCTCGATCGCCTTCGCAGCGACGGTCCCATGAGCGCCCGGATGCTGGAGAGCCTGCAGTCCCGCCGGGGACCACGGGGATCGTGGTGGGACTGGAGCCACACCAAGACGGCCCTCGAGTGGCTGTTCC
>JALSTE010000460.1 GCA_026983855.1 Acidimicrobiia bacterium | reverse complement strand
CACCGCGAGTCCCCCGGGATACCCGCCCCACCCCACGGCCCCGAGTCCCACCTCGGAGGGGTCGGTGTCCAGACCGATGCGACGCCAGATCTCAGCCGCCGAGGCCGGTATCGCCGGGGCCGACAGCAGACCGACGATGCGCAGAACCTCCAGGGCGTCACCCAGGACCCGATCGACCTCCGGGCCGGGATCCATCTTCCAGGGCTCGACCCGCTCCAGCATGGCGTTGGCGGCGCCGATAAGACTCCACGTGGCCTCCAGGGCCGTCGCCGGTTGAACCTCGGCCCAGCTCTCCGCCGCCCGCTCGAACACCTCCGCCGTCAGGGCGGCGAGCTCGCTACCGGGGTCGGGGGCGGGTCCGACTCCACCGCACTTCTTGGCCACGACCGTGGACACCCGACTCAGCAGGTTTCCGAGGTTGTTGGCCAGATCGGCGTTGTACCGGGCGACCATGCCCTCGTGGGAGAAGTCGCCATCGGGTCCGAAGGGTTGGTTCCGCAGGAAGTGGTAGCGAAATCCGTCCACCCCGAAGTCGGCGACGAGGTCGGCGGGGGCGATCTGGTTGAGGGTCGTCTTGGACATCTTCTCCCCACCCACGAGGAGAAAGCCGTGCACGTAGGCGTTGCGGGGAGGCTCCACCCCCGCCGACATCAGCATGGCGGGCCAGTACACACAGTGGAACCGGAGAATGTCCTTGCCCAGGAGATGAACCGCCGGCCACCAGTGGGCGAACTCCTCGTCATCACTGCCGTACCCGGCGCCGGTGAGGTAGTTGGTGAGGGCGTCGAACCACACGTAGGTGACGTGGGAGGGGTCCCACGGAATGGGGATGCCCCAGGTGATCGAGGTTCGGCTGATCGAGAAGTCCTGCAAGCCGCCGCGGATGAATCCCAGGGCCTCGTTGCGCCGGGTCCGGGGCTGGACGAATCCGGGGTGGGACTCGTACCAGTCGAGTAGGCGGTCCTCGTAGCGGCTCAGCAGGAAGAAGTAGTTCTCCTCCTCCATGTGCTCCACCGGGCGATGGTGGATCGGACAGTTCCCCTCATCGAGCTCCCCCTCGGTGTAGTAGGCCTCACAGGAGACGCAGTACAGGCCCTCGTAGCGCCGCAGTTCGATGTCGCCGTTGGCCCGGCAGGCCTCCAGGATCCTGGTCACCGCCAGGTGGTGCCGGGGTTCGGTGGTCCGGATGAAGTCGTCGTTGGAGACATTGAGCAGCTTCCACGCCTCCACGTAGCGACGGGAGGTCCGCTCGGCCCACTCCTCGGGGGTCACGCCGTTCTCCTCGGCCGCCCGCTGCACCTTGAGGCCGTGCTCATCGGTGCCGGTGAGGAACTTCACGTCCTCCCCCGCCATCCGGTGCCAGCGGGCCACGGCATCGGCGGTCACGGTCGTGTACGCGTGACCGATGTGGGGGGCGTCGGTCACGTAGTAGATCGGCGTGGTGATGTAGAAGCTGTCCGGCACCCCGCCGATGGTATCGACGGCGGGCGGGACCCACCCAGCGATATCAGCCAACCTGATTCTGATAACAGGTGATAGGCATCGGGACGACGGTCACCAGCGTCTGCTCCCGCTGGCCTATGGTGACGGTCCAGGGTGCTCGAAACGGAGACGGAACTTGACGCCTATGGCGGGGACAGCGTGAGCATCGCCGGCAGTCACCACACCCGTGACGTCCCCGACCCCCGGGGTTGGCCCACCGAGGGGTTCGACAGCACCTCCGTCGGTCTGGCGGTCATGGACTCCGGTGGGCGCCACAAGGTCTGCAACCCCGCCTACGCCGAATTCGTCGGGAGGACCACCCGGGGCATCGCCGGAGTCCCCATCACCGACGTGGTCTCCGAGGAGGATGCTCTCCGGCTGGGCGAGTGGTTGTACGACCCCACCGGTCCCCTCAACCTCCCGGTCCGCCTCGAACGACCCGACGGGGAGTCCCTCGATGCCATGCTGTTCGTGAATCCCGTGGACGGGGTCCCCGGCGGCGACTCGGTGGTCCAGATCGTGCCCCTCGACGCATCCCCCAGTGTCAGGGAACTCAGCGCCCGCTTCCGCGCCCTCACCGATAACACCGACGAGTTGGTGATAATGACCCGGGGGGATGGGACCGTCACCCTGGTGAGCCAGTCGTTCCTGACCACCACCGGTCTCGATCCCGATGAGGTGCGCGGGTCCCGCTTCGTCGACCTGATCCATCCCGACGACTCCAAGGTGATCGCCCGGGCCAGTCGCACCTCACGCACCCCGGTGCTGGAGGTGAAGCTCCGGTTCCGGACCGTTGGGGACGGTGGAGAACCTGACTGGCTCGCCACCTCCTGCCGGGTGACCGAGGTCCGGGATCAGTCCGGCAACCTGATCGGACTGG
>JALSTE010000459.1 GCA_026983855.1 Acidimicrobiia bacterium | reverse complement strand
CCCGACCACCACCGGGATCGGGAACCGGAACACCGACCAGTCCGGTACCGACAGGGGATCGGGGATGACGGTCCCGACGAAACTGTCGGCCACCAGTTGACCCAGTCGGGCCAGGTCCCCTGCCGCTCTCACGGCGTCGGTGACCGTCTCGGAGATGAAGTCAGATATCGAGTCCCCCGCGGCCAGGACCTGGGTGATGCGGTCCAGCACCTCGTCGTCGACACCCCCCGGGATCACCGAGTCGGGGACCGCCTCCCTCATGCGGTCCCTCAGGTGGTCCAGCTGCAGGGACCCCTCCTCGAGCCAGTCGGCGGCCGACCTGCCCCTCACCGACGCCTCATCGCCACGACCGGTGACGATCAGGGCCGCGTTGTCGAGACCCTCGCTGCCCTCAGCCAGGTAGGAGGAGTGCCCGCGGGCGGGTCCCGTCTCCACCCGGCGGAACCCCGACTCCAGCTCGTTGGGATTGGTCCCGAACCAGTCCAGGTCCGGTATCGGATCCAGCGGGGCCTCCATGGTGTAGAACTCGGTTCCCGGGGCTGAGAAGTCCTTCACGGAGTCCACTCCCGTACCGGGGGAGCCCATAACCAGCACGTCGTCCACCAGCGGGGCCAGGGTGCCCGACATTGCCGCCCCCACCAGGACCGACCCGAAACTGTGGCCTATCAGGGTCAGGTGCCGTCCCGGCCGGGGTGGCAGCAGACCCAGAAACCGGTTCAGGTCCAGCGCCCCGACCCGGGCCCGGGAATCGTGGACCACCTCGAGGCTGGGCAGATCGTCGGGGGCGTCGTAGTCGAACCATCCCACCACCGCCACGGGGCCCGATCCGAGTGAGGTGGCGGCCCGGAGCAGGTTGCGGGCCCGGGTTCCGACCCGGTCATCGAAGTTCTCCGCCGTGCTCCCCATTCCCGGAACCAGTATCGCCACGTGCTCCGCCCCGGCCAGATCACCCCACACCTCGATCACCCTTCCCTCGTCACCATCCTCGGGGAGGGAGAACGACCAGATCTGACGGGGGGTCCCATCGGGCCCGGGTTCCAGGAGGGATTGCAGCCACTTGCGGAGCCCGGCGTCCTCGACCAGACCCGAGTCCAGCAGGGCCGAGACCGCGGCCCGATTGGCGGCGTAGCGGGCCTCGGGCGGGGGCTGCACCCCCATGGGACCCCGCCCCGGGATGAGGGCGGTGACCCACCGTGGCATCTCGATCGGTGGCGGTGCGCCCACACCGGCGCCGACCTCCCGGAAGGCGGTGGCCACTCCCTGCGTCCGTCCGGCCAGACGCCGGAGCTCCACGACCACGCGGGAGGCCGAACCCAGGGGTGTCGCCAGGTCGACACCGGTGAAACGGCCGGCACCAACGAGCGAGGGTGTTCTCTCCGCCAGCAGGGACCTCAACGACTCGGCCAGACCCGAAAGCGACACCGCCACCCGATCCAGGACGTCGGGATCGGCACCTACCGCGACCATGACCCTCCCGGCACCCGACCCCCCGCCCCCGGAACCCCCCGAAGAACCTCGCCCGGCGGGGTTCCCGCCGCCATCGCCGACCTGCGCGCCCTGATCTCACCGGCCACCTCGATGATCCGGGCTCCCCGCCACGACAGGCTGGACGAGATGCCGGCCAGATCCGAGACGATCTCACCGAGGGAACGTTCAACCTCGACCCGCAGGGGACCGGACCAGCCACCCAGGTCGCCCCTGACGCCGTCGACCACGAGCGCGGTCCGACCCAGCACCTCCGCCAGATCCCGGGCCCGATACCCGGCACCCACCACCCACTCGATCCCCGAAGTCATGTGTGAAATATATCAGAACATAGCGAAATACATCAAGATGAAACAGGCACCGTGACCCCGGCCGGTTCGCCCCGCCGCTGGGTTCTCATCCAGTTGGTGGCGGCCATGACGATGAGGCCCACGGCCAGGGCCGAGCCGAACTGGGTGAGCAGGTGGTAGTCGGCCAGCTCCACGATGGTCCCCGAGGAGATGCCGGCCACAGCTCCGAAACCGGTCATTGCCAGGTCGGCCACCCCCTGGACCTCGACCCGGTGCCTGACGTCGAAACGTTCGGTGACCAGGGCCGAGGCGGAGATGAGACCAAAGCTCCAGCCGAGTCCGATCAGGAACAGACCCACGAACATCCCGGTGCGGTCGGTGGGGTCGGTGCGGCCGGCCACCGTCGCCCCCGCCAGGAGCACCCCTCCGGCCAGGGCCAGCACCGGGCGGCTGCCCAGACGGCCGGTGAGCCAGCCCGACAGGGGGGAGAAGGCGTACATGCCGATGATGTGCAGGGAGATCACCAGACCGATGATCCGCAGGGCCTGGTCACCATCCTTCATGTGGAGGGGGGTCATGACCATGATCCCCAC
>JALSTE010000458.1 GCA_026983855.1 Acidimicrobiia bacterium | reverse complement strand
CCCAGCCGATGGTCTCCCCCACCGCGATGTCGGTGTCGGTGGGGGCCAGGGGCCCGTCCAGCCATCCGTCGGCGAAGGCCTCCACGTCGAGAACGGCCTTGTCGGTCTCCACCTCGGCCACCGCCTCCCCTCGCTTGACGGGATCACCGGGGGCCTTGACCCAGTCCACTATGCGACCGGTCTCCATGGTGTCGGACAACTTGGGCATGGTGATGGGGGATCTCATCGGGCACCTCCGGTCGACCGGTGGGTCGGGCTCAGCTGCAGGGCGGCGGCGACGATGTCGTCCACCGTGGGGATGGTCGCCCTCTCCAGGGCTCCGTTGAACGGGGTCGGGAGGTCCAGGGCCCCCAGACGCAAGGGGGGTCGGTCGAGAGAATCGAAACACCGATCGGTGATCCCTGCCGCGAGCTCCGCCCCGGCCCCGGCGAAACGGCTGTCCTCCTCGACTATCAGGACCCGACCGGTGCGATCGGCGGACCCCACGCAGGTCTCCCAGTCCACGGGCCCCAGGCTGCGCAGGTCGATCACCTCCGCCGAGACTCCGGAGGTGGCCAGGGGACCCTCCGCCGCGGTGCGGGCCAGTTCGGCCATACGGGAGTAGGCCACGATCGTGACGTCGCGGCCCGCGGTCCGGATGGCGGCCCGGTGGGCGGGAGGCGGTTCGATCCCGGTGTCCAGTTCGCCCTTCTCGAAGTACAACAGTTCGTGCTCCAGGAACACCACCGGCTCGTCGGAGCGAATGGCCTGACCGAGCTGCCAGTAGGCGTCCTGGGGGGTGGCGGGGATCATGATCCGCAGTCCCGGTACGTTCATGAACATCTGCTCGAGACGTTGGGAGTGCTGAGCGGCGAGTTGGTGGGCGACGCCCCCGGGCATCCGAAACGTCACTCCCATGGGGAACTGGCCCCCCGACATGAACGGCACCTTGGCCGCCATGTTCACGATGGCGTCGAGGGCCAGCAGGGCGAAGTTGACGGTCATGATCTCGACCACCGGCCTCATCCCGGCCAGGGCCGCTCCGACCCCGAGGCCGGCGAAGCTCCCCTCCGAGATCGGGGTGTCCCGTACCCGCTCTTCGCCGTAGCGGGCGTAGAGCCCCTCGGTGACCCGGTAGCTCCCCCCGTAGAGCCCGACGTCCTCACCCAGGACGAACACCGACTCGTCGGCGGCCATGGCCTCGTCGAGGGCCCGGTTCAGGGCCTGCCAGTAGGTCACGATCTCAGACATCGTCGCCCCCCTCACGGATCAGCACCTCGTGTCCCCGGTTGCACCTGAGAGCGCTCCAGGCGTCGGCCATGCTCGGTTCGGGGGACTCCAGGGCGAACCTCACCGCCTCCTCCACCTCGTCTCGGACCTCGGCTCTCATCGCCTCCACCTCGGTATCGGTGAACAGCTCGGTCTCCGAACCCCCTCCGATGAAGTCCTCGATGCAGTCCCGCCCCACCCGGGCCAGTTCCTCCGCGGTCGCATAGGGGGACTCCATCTCCCTGATCCCCAGCTCGACCGGGTCGCGGGCCTTGTAGGACTGCACCTCCACCGGCGGGCGATAGTTCCCGGCGTCGGCCATGGAGTGTCCCCGGAACCGGTAGGTCTCCATCTCCAGGAGGTGGGGCCCCTCACCGGCCCGGATGCGGCGCAGAACCCGGTCGGTGGCCGCGTGCACGGCGAGCACGTCCATCCCGTCGATGGTCTCGGCGGGTATGTCATACCCACACGCCCTTTCCGCCACCTTGGTCACGGCGGAGTGGCGGTGGATCTCGGTTCCGATCTGATAGTGGTTGTTCTCACATACGAAGAGCACCGGCAGGTTCCACAGGGCGGCCATGTTCAGCGACTCGTGGAAGGTTCCCTGGTTGACCGCCCCGTCGCCGAAGAAGCAGATCACGGCCTCGGGGAGCCTCCTCAGGGCCACCGCGTAGCCCAGACCGATGGCCACCGGATACGTCTCCCCCACGATGGCGTAGCCCCCCATGAACCGACGTTCCCGGTCGAAGAGGTGCATCGATCCGCCCATCCCCCCACTGATCCCGTCCCGACGACCGAACAGCTCGGCCATGACCGAGCCGGGGGAGCATCCCCGGACCATGGCGTGCACGTGCTCGCGGTAGGTGGAGACGATGTAGTCAGAGGGCTCCGCGGCATGAAGCACACCGACGGCCACCGCCTCCTCGCCGGGATAGAGGTGGAGGAATCCGACGATGTTCCCCCTGGCATACTCCTCAGCCGCCCTCTCCTCGAAAGTTCGGGCCAGCAACATGTCGTGGAGCATGGCCCGGGCCCTCGACCTCTCCATCACCGTTCTCCCTCGGGAGCGAGGTCATCGAGAGCCTCCAGCAGGGTGGTCATGTACATGAATGCCGGTCCGC
>JALSTE010000457.1 GCA_026983855.1 Acidimicrobiia bacterium | reverse complement strand
CGACTGGCCCGGCAGGGCACCATCGCCTCGGTGGTCCGGGACGGGGTCCGGGGCTACTCGCTGCCCCCCGCGGCCATACCGGCCATGGAGAGGGCCGACCGCCGCATCCTGGGTACCGTGCCACCGACCTCCATCGATGGCGAGTGGCTGCTGGTGTCCTTCTCGGTGCCCGAGAGTCGCCGATCCGAACGGGACCACATCCGCCGCCGCCTGCGCCGTCTGGGCTTCGGCAACCTGTCGGGCGGTACCTGGATAGCACCCGCCCACCTGGAGGACGAGCTAGAGGCGGTGTTCGACGAGCTGGGCCTGCCCCCCGACACCGAGATCTTCATCGGCCGTCTGAGCCCCCGCACCGATGCCGCCGCCATGGTGGCCCGGGCCTGGGACCTGTCCCACCTCCGGAACCGCTACCAGGCGTTCCTGGAGCGGACCAGCCCGGTGCTGGAGCGCTGGGAGGGCCGGACGAACGCCGTCACGGGGGACGAAGAGCACGAGGCCAGGGGGCAAGGGGAACACGGACACACGGGGGGGACCGACACCGCCGCCTTCGTGGACTTCACCACCGTGGTGCACCACTGGCGGGAGATCCCCTATCTGGATCCGGGGCTCCCCCGGGGGTTGCTTCCCCCCGACTGGCCCGGAATCCCCGCGGTCGGGGCCTTCGCCCGGGTACGGGAACTCCTGGAGGCGGCCGCCCACCGTCACGTGGCGGAGCTCACCACCACCCACCGGGAGGGAGCGCACCGCTGAGCCCCGACCCCGGGGCCCGGATTTCCCCGCCGACGGGGACCTGTGCGAGCTTGGCCCGATGACCGAGGACGTGCAGTACGGCGAATTCCCCTTGAAGAGTTTCCTGGAGATGACCATCGAGGGTCCCGAGCCCGGGATCGGAACCGCCCACGTACAGATCGGCGACCACCACCTCAACCCCAACGGGGTGGTGCACGGCGGAGTCCTGTTCACCATGGTCGACACCGCCATGGGCAAGGCGACCATGAGCGTGCTGGACGAGGGACGGTTCTGTGCCTCCGTGGAGGTGAACCTCCGGTTCATCCGGCCGGCCTCGGAGGGTGCCCTAACCGCGGTGGCCGAGGTCCTCAAGAGGGGTCGCGGCATCGTCCACCTGCAGGCCCGGGTCACCGGCGGCGACGATCGGCTCATCGCCACCGCCGCCGGCACCTTCGCCATCATCTGAGCAACCCGAAGCCGCGAACCCCACCCACACCACCCGTCGCCTCTACCCCAGCCCGGCACCTTCGCCATCATCTGAGCAACCCGGAACACCTCTGGTCACCCGGCGGAACCCCCGACCAGTGACCGACCGGGACGGGGCCCCGCCGCCGCCCCGGGACTGGTGGTCCACGAGATGATCACCGGTACCGCCGCCACCCACCAGAGCACGATCTCGATCATCCTCCCGCGGTTCCCGACGTCGGTCAGACCCCACATGGCCAGGACCAGGCCATCGAAGAGGGCGGCGGGGGTCAGACACGGCCGGACCCGGACCGTGATCCAGCCCATCAGCAGCGACTGGGGCAACAGGGCCGCGGCCAGCACCGCCCAACCGGCCCATCCACCGCTGATTCCGTGGAGCCCCTCCAGGCCCCCGATCACGGGCCACGCCACCGCCCACAGGACCCAGCCGGCCCAGATCAGGGCCGTTCCCACCAGGGGACGTGGGCGCAGACCATCCCAGGCGTAGCCCCGCCATGCCGCCTCCTGGATCAGGCCCATGGCCGCCGCACCGAGGATCAACACCAGCCCGCCGAGCCAGCCGGTACCCGCACCCGAACCGTCGACCAGGAACGCGACCAGGGGCGGACCCCCCGCCAACGCCGTGGTGGCCGCCCACCAACCCCTGCTCACGGACCGGACCTCGATGTACCTCCGCCAGAACCAGGAGCGCTGCTCGTGGGCCAGGGTCCGTCTCATCAGCAGGTGGGTGACCACCAGGGGACCGAGCGCGGCCAGGAACCGCAAACCCCCGCTGACGGGTCCGGGCAGGAGATCACCCGAGGATCGGGCCAACCACAGCAGCCCCCACGTCCACCCGGCCACCAGCACGAGGAGGAGCGCCACCCGCCGTTCACCGGTCGGGTGGAGCGGTTGGGGGGCCCGGTGCGCCGTGCCTTTCGTGGGAACTCCCGTCGTCGTGGTGCCGGTGGTGACCACCATTGTGTCGACCCGAGCCGCCATTTGGGGCGCCGCACCCGCCCATGGGCCAAGCTGTGGTCCACGACGGGCGAGGCGAACCGACCGGGGAGGGACCCGATGAGCGACGAACACCGACGATTCCTCAGGCTCTACGACCAGTTGGTGCTGTTCACCCACGATGCCGTCAAGCGCCTCCCCGAGGAGATACTCCACTGGAGACCCCCC
>JALSTE010000456.1 GCA_026983855.1 Acidimicrobiia bacterium | reverse complement strand
CAGCAGGAGGGTCATACCCTCGGTGGGCCGGAGGCAGTCCTCCCTGGGGGTGGTGCGAACCAGCAGGAGCACCATCTCGGCCTGCTCCGCCTTGGTGGTCCAGACCTTCGCCCCATCGACCACGTACTCATCACCGTGACGCACCGCCCGGGTGGTGATGGAGGTGGTGTCGGTTCCGGCGTCGGGTTCGGTTACCCCGAAGGCCACGTGCAACTCACCGGCCGCCACCCGGGGCAGAACCTCGGCGCGCAACTCGGGACTGCCGTGGCGTCGTACCGGCTCCATCCCGAAGATCGACAGGTGGATGGCCGAACAGCCGTTCATGGCCGCCCCCGAGGCCGCCACCTCCTCGAGCATGATGGAGGCCTCGGTGATCCCCTGGCCCCCACCCCCGTACTCAGTCGGGGTGGCGATTCCTATCCAGCCCCCGGCCGCCATGGCGTCGTGGAACTCCCACGGGAACCGGTGGGCCGAATCACACTCCCGCCAGTAACGGTCGGGAAAGTCGGCGCATACCCGCCTCACCTCCCGGCGGATGTCCTCGTGAAGTTCCTCGGTGGTGAAGTCCATGTTCGCGGTCGATTCCGTATACCGGGCCGGTCTCAGTGGATCGGGCCCGATGTCTCCGACAGGGATGCGGCCCGGTGACCGGTGCGGTTGGAGATGATCTCCGCCACCACCGAGACCGCCGTCTCCTCGGGGGTGCGGGCCCCGATGTCGAGACCGATGGGGGCCTTGACCCTGAGCAACTGGTCGTCGGTGACCCCCGCCTCCCGGAGCTTCTCGACCCTCTTGGCGTGGGTGCGTCGTGAGCCCATGGCCCCGATGTAGCCGACATCAGTGGCCAGGGCGGCCACGATCGCCGGGACGTCGAACTTGTTGTCGTGGGTGAGCACGCAGATGGCGTCCCGGGGGCCGAGCCGGTCGGCGGCCCGTTCGATGAGACGGTGGGGCCAGTCCACGACCACCTCGTCGGCCATGGGGAACCGGAGTTCGGTGGCGAAGACCTCACGGGCGTCACAGACGGTGACCCTGAAGCCCAGCAGCTTCCCCTGATCGGCCAGGGCCCGGGTGAAATCGACCGCCCCGAAGATCAGCATCTGGGCCCTCGGGGCCCGGGACTCGATGAACACCGCCACGTCGTCCATGCGGGCCTCGCCGTGGGGACCGTAGTGACGCACCTCGGTGGCGCCCGCCTCCAGCTCGGCCAGGGCGTCGCGGGCCACGACCCGGTCCAGGTCGGCGTCGCCCAGGGTCCCCACCGGATCGTGGCCCGGCCGGACCAGCAACTTGGCCCCCACGTCGGGACCGTTGATGACCGTCACCAGGGCCACGGGATCCTCGTGGCGCAGGCAATCCCGGTAGATCCCGTAGATCGTGTGCTCGGCCGAGGTCTCACTCACCAGTCCAGCTCCTCGAGGAACAGGTGGATGGTTCCCCCGCAGGTGAGGCCCACGGCGAAGGCGTCATCATCGCTGTAGCCGAAGGTGACGACCCCCGCTGAGCGGTCACCTTCGAGCAACTGCAGGGCCTCGGAGACGACCGCTCCCTCGACACATCCCCCCGAGACCGATCCCGCCACCTCGCCCTCGTCGTTCACCGCCATGGCCGCGCCCGGTTCCCGGGGACCCGACCCCTCGATGTCGACCACCCGGGCCACGGCTATTCGCCGGCCCTGGGCCATCCACCGGTCGATGTCGTCCAGGATTTCGATCATCACCACTCCCCTCTGACCCCCAGACTATTGCCCCCGATACCCGATGAGTCAGTCCGAGATGACCGCCACCAGTTTCTCCAGCGAGTCCAGGGCGTGACCCTCCAGGAAACGGTCCACGTGGGGCAGGGCCGCCGCCATCCCCCGGGCCAGGGGTGCGTAACCGGGGGTGTGCTTGAGGGGGTTCACCCAGACCAGACGGTGGGTCACCCGGTGGAGACGCTGCATCTGCTCGGCCAGAACGGTGGGGTCTCCCCGGTCCCAACCGTCGGAGAGGATCACGACCACCGCCCCCCGGGCCATGCCCCTGACCGCCCACCGGTCGTTGAACTCCCTCAGTGTGTCCCCCAGCCGGGTTCCCCCCGACCAGTCCCGCACCGAGGCCGCCGCCGCCTTCATAGCCGCGTCGGGGTCCAGGGACGCCAGCTCGCGGGTCACCCGGGTCAGCCGGGTTCCGATGGTGAACGCCTCCACCCGGGTGCGACCCAGGATCACCGCGTGGGCGAAACGGAGCAGTACCCGGGCGTAGGCCTCCATCGAACCACTGACGTCCACCAGCAGGATCACCCGGCGGGGGCGACGGTCGGGATGGCGGAACTCCCGTCGCAGGGGCTCACCGCCGGTGGCCATCGCCCGCCTGACCGTGCGCCGCAGGTCGGGGCGCCGGGT
>JALSTE010000455.1 GCA_026983855.1 Acidimicrobiia bacterium | reverse complement strand
CCCCTCCAGGGCCACGGGGACCATCTGGCCGAGGGATATGAGGGTCACGTCGTCGCCGGGTCTGAGTACAGAGGCCTCACCGAGGGGGAGGATCCCCCCCTCACCCCGGATCATGTCCCCCCGGTTCCCATAGGCACACTTGGGTTCGAGGAAGACGACAGGGCCGTCGTCGCGGATCGCCGACCGGAGGAGTCCGTAGGCTCCGGCCGCGTCCCAGACGGAGACGATCTTGAGTCCGGGCGTGGCGGTGAACCAGGTCTCACACGTCTGGGAGTGAGTGGCACCGAAGCCGCGTCCCGCCCCCACCGATGCCCGGGCCACCAATGGAACGGTGACCGCGCCACCGGTCAGGTAATGGAGTTTCGCCGCCTGGGTGACCAGTTGGTCCAGGCAGACCCCGAAGAACTCGACGAACATGATCTCGGCCACCGGCCGGAGACCGGCGGTGGCCGCACCCACGGCCGCTCCCAGGATGGCCATCTCCGAGATCGGAGTGTCCCTCACCCGGTTCGGGCCGAACTCGTCCAGCAGACCCACCGACGTCTTGAAGACCCCACCGGCGCCGGCCACGTCCTCCCCCAGGAGGACGACGGTGCCGTCCTCGGCCATCTCGTCGTGGATGGCGGCGGTGATGGCCTGGTTCATACGCATCCGGGGCACCGGGACCTCCTCTCCGCGGGATCGATCACGGCCCGAACCAGGGGGCCGTGACAACCATGCGAGGACAACTATACAAGCATTGATGATCTGATATCAAACTAGATTGACCGACCTCCATCGGCCTCGAACCGAAGTTCCTCCACCCCGGCCCCCTCCAGTTCGTCCTGCAGATCGCGCAGGAAGGCCATGGCCTGCACCCCGTCCATGACCCGATGGTCAAAGGAGAGGGACAGGGCTCCCACCGGGTGCACCACGACCGTGGTCCCGTCGGGCGAGGCCACGGGACGGGGACGGATGGCGTCGATGGAGAGGATCGCGGCCTGGGGTTGATGGATGATGGGGTCTGAGCGATCGGCGGCCCGACGTCCGGGGCTGGTGATGGTGAAGGTGCCGCCCTTGACGTCATCGGGCCGCAGCCGGCGCTCCCGGGCCGCCGCTCCGGCGGAGGCGATGGCGAGGGCCAGGGTGGCGGGGGACAGCAGATCGGCGTCCCGGATCACCGGCACGATCAAACCCCGCCCATCGAGGTCGACGGCGATTCCGAGGTTCACCGCCCGGTGTCTGACCACGGTCAGACACCCTTCCTCGTCCTCCTCCACCGTGGCGTTCATGTCGGGGTGGTCGCTGAGTATCTCGCAGACCATGTGGGCGACGTAGGGAAGGTAGGGCAGGGTGAGACCGTGGGTCTCCCGCCATTGAGGGCCGAACCGGCGCCTGGACCGCTCCACCCGCTGGTAGTCGACGTCGACGGAGATGGTCACGTGGGGGCTCACGGCCAGCGACCGGACCATGTTGGTGGCGATACGCATACGGGCCCGGGAGAGCCGCACCCTCTCGGGTGCCCTGTCGGCGGAACCGGCAGTGGGCGCCCCGTCGGAGAGACCGGTCATCTCGACCCCCATCCCCGCTCCAGGGCCACCTGCAGGTTCGCCGCGACCATGTCCGGCGGCTCGCCCTCCAGCCCGGCCAGCCCGGCCTGGACGGTTGCTCCCGTCAGCACCAGCAACGACTTCCAGCCCCTGTCCGTCCCCAGGGGGGTGTCGGACGTGAGTGAGTCACCCACGATGAGGGTCCGTCCCCGGCACGGTGCGACACGGTCCAGGGCGTCGGCGAACACGGTGGTGGGCTTCCCGACATCGGTGACATCCAATAGAGCGGGCGATAGCCGGGTCAGGCGGGCCAGGACGGTGGCGGAGCCGGGGATGACGCCCGTGGAATCCACCATTCCCACATCGAGATTCGGCACCGTGACCCGGACCTCGGGAGCCAGCGCCGTCGCCGCCGACTCCACCTCGACGTCATCGACATCACGGGAGAGTCCGGCGATCACCAGGTCGCCGATCGGCTCAGCGGGGTCCGCGTCCCGGGCCCGGATCACACCGGGCTCGGCGCGATTCAGAATTCCGAAGGCCGGGTCCGAGCCCAGGAAGGCGATCGGTCCGGTCTCCCCGGTTGACCGGAGGTGGCCGGTGCGGAGGTACCCGGCCAGTACCTCGATGGCGGTCAGTACCAGATGGTCCTCGGCGGGGATTCCGGCCGCCCGGAGACGTCGTCCGACGTCCTCGCCGGTGGCGAACGAGGCGTTGGTGGCGAAACAGACCGTGGAGCCGATCGATAGGAACGCCTCCACGAACTCCCGCGCCCCGAGGGTTGCCCGGTCACCCAGCAGCATGGTCCCGTCCACGTCCACGACCACCCGCTCGAATGTCGTGAGATTCCCGGGTGGTTCGAGGTGGATCTCACCGCCGCGGATTCTCAAGGCGAATCCTCGGTACCGAAGGCGTACTTCATGGCGTATCCCGCCGGGTCCCACTTCACACCCTCGGTGCCACCACCGGGCCCGTGCACCGTCTCGGGACGGGCCTGCACGATCGTCACCCGGCTCCGGTCGTTGTCGTGGGAGAGGACCCACTCGACGTCCACGGCGTGACCGAAGTGTTCCTCGATCAGGCGGACGGCGGCGGTGATGAGGGACAGCTCGTGGTCCTCGATGACCCGGACATCGCGGATCTCGGGCGGTACCTCCACTTCGGTGACGATTCCGGCCCGGCGATCGAAGTCGGACATGACCGCCTTGTGGCTCACCACGTAGTCGAGCACCCGGTCGTCGGTCTTGCCGATCTCGACCCGGTCGGGAGTCACCAGACCTCCGACGATTGCTTCTCCCCAACCCCACGAACCCTCTATGACTATGCGATCCGACCGACCGGTCACGGGGTGGACGCTGAACGCCACCCCCGAGGCCCGGGCCTCGATGAGTTCGAGAACTCCGACGGCCATCGGGCACTCGCGATGGTCCACCCCCCGCTCGAGCCGGTAGGCGAGGGCCCGGTCCGTGAACAGACTGGCCCAGCACGACTTCACGGCGTCGACCACCGCCTCGGCCCCGGTGACCCCGAGATAGGTGTCGAACTGTCCGGCAAAGCTGGCGTCGGTGGAATCCTCCCCGGTGGCGGAACTCCTGACCGCGGTAGGGGTGTTGGTTCCACACATACGGCACAGTTCGTCGTAGGCGGTGATGATGGCGGAGCGCAGCCCGGCCGGGAGGGGCTGTGATCCGATCATCGTGCGGATGGCCCTGGCGGCGTCGCCGACCCGCCTGTGTTCGGAGGGTGACACCCCGGTGAGTCGGGCGTCTATGGCGGCCGCCAGTTCACTCGTGCCCACCACGTCGGTGAATGCGTGGGTGGTGACCACGAACCCCCTCGGGATGTCCAGGGCCAGACTTCGGAGTTCTCCCAGCTTGGCGATCTTGGGCCCCGCCACCGAGGTCAGATCGGTGTCTATCTCATCCACCCACAGGATCGAGGGTTCCCGATCACCGCTCACGTCGGTCCCGGTTCGGTGCTCTCGCCGTCCTCCCCGTCGAGTCGGTCGAGCAGAGTCACCTCCCCGGTCGTGCCGTTCACCAGGATCTGATCACCGGTACGGATCTGCTTGGTCGCTACGGCCACTCCTGTCACACACGGAATGCGGTACTCCCGGCTGACTATCGAGGCGTGGGTGAGAGTGCCCCCCGAATCGCAGACACATGCGGCGATCTTGGCGAACGCCGGGGTCCAGTTGGGGGAGGTGGCCTCACACACCAGGATCTCTCCGGGCATGACCGTGTGCAGGTCGTCGGCGGAGAACAGGACGCGGGCCGGCCCCTCCGCCGTCCCCGTCGCTGCCGGTACCCCCTTGAGGACATCGGTGGGGGTACCCGAGACGGCGGCGAAGAAGTGCTCACCCATACCGAACACCTCCTTCATGACCGGATCCACGGCCTCGTCGGGCACCGATCCGAGCATCTTGGGCATGTCGGCCCGTCGGGCGCTCCACTCCCGGAAGTAGGCTCGTCGGGCCGAAATGAGGTCACCGAACTCTGACCACTTCCGCTCCCTGCGCAGGACCTGGTCCAGTTCCGAACCGAACAGGAAGAGGGCATCGTCGGGCGATTCGGCCCCGACGGCCTCGGCCAGGGTGACGGCCGCCCGGCGGACGGGAAGATGGGCCCGCAGGTCGATGTAGAAGTTGTGCTCCTCGTTCCACCAGTTGAAGTTGGCGTGCTGACAGGATGCGAGGGCCGCGTCGAACTGCTCCAGCTCCTCGACCGTGAGGCGGCTGCGCGCCTGGGCGATGGCCTCCTCCCGTTCGGCCACCACCTCACGGTTGGCCTGTTCGAAGTCGTGGTCGCTGTCCATCAGGAGAAAGGTCTTGATGCTTCCCAGGGGAGAGGTCGGATCCTCGATCCACGGCGCGGAGGTGAGGTCGATGAGTCCCTCGCTGCGTCTCCCGTAGGTGTCGAGGAAGCGATCGAACTCCTCGAGGAACTGGGTGGCGTCAGGACCGGCGGAGGCCAGTTCGCGGGCGATGTCGGCGGGGGCGGTCACCGCGAAGAGGTCCTCCAGCCCGAGGTCCCTGACCCTGCGGGTCATCCCCCAGAGCTCTCGATCGGTCTCCATTATCTTGGTGTCGTAACCCTGCAGGAACCGACCGATCTGGTTGGGGTCGATGTTCAGTTCCGAGCACAGTCCGTAGAATCCGACGTAGTTGGCGACCAGGGGGTACATGACCTCGAAGTGGATCTCCCAGGCCCGGCGAAGGAAGCGGATGGACTTCCCGTAGAAGTCCCCGATCTCGGACAGGTCGGCTCCGGTGAGGTCGAATGCCTCCAGATGGTGGAGCCAGGTCTCGAGCTCCCGGACCCTCTCATCCCAGATCCGGGGGAAATCACCGAGGAAGGCGGGAATGGTCTGTCCGGCCTTCTCGGCCCTCATCTGGACCTCCCAGGCGTCCTCGATCTGAATCTCACTCACGTACAGGTGCGGACCGACCATCCGGGCCTGAAGTCCCCTGCTGGTCGGCAGAGGGGTGGCGTCGGCCGAGATCTGGGTACCCCAGACCGGCCCGTCGGCCACGACGGTGAAGCTCAACGGCACGAATCCCCTGGGGTAGTGGAAGTCGAGGGGCCAGAAGAGACGGCCGTCCTCGGGTCGGAACACGTCGAGACGGGAGCACTTGAATGCCGAGCCGAGGTCCCGAGGGTCAAATCCGTCGTAGAAGTCGTGCTGGCAGTGTTCCTCGGGTATCGGCTCGTAACTCAAGACTGCTCTCCTTGTCGGATTGGGCTCGGATTGGGCTCGGATTGGGCTTGGATTGAGTTCGGTGTATCGGATTGGAGGGCGATGGTCGCCCTTGAACGAACGGACCTGAACCTCCGGGCGGTGTCAGGCGCTGCCCATGGTCAACCCGCCGTCGGGCCGGATCATCGATCCGGTGATGTAGGAGGAGTCCTCCGAGACGAGGAACAGTGCGGCCGACGCCACGTCGAACGGTGAGCCCAGACGACCCAGCGGGATTCGGGCCGTTTGTCGGGTGGCCCAGGTCTCGAGGTCCTCCCCGCCCCGGGTGGTTGGGAGCATTGGCGTGTCGATCAGACCCGGGGCGATGGAGTTGACCCGGATACCACAGGGAGCCAGTTCCCGGGCCAGGATCCTGGTCATCATCCAGACCGCGGCCTTGGAGATGGAGTAGACACCGCGGGTGGGATTCAGCGCCGCCACCGAGGACAGTGTCACCACCGAACCGGAAGCGGAGCGGTCCATCATGGACGAGGTCGTCTCCCGTATCAGGTTGAGGCTCCCGCTGACGTTGACGTCCATCACGAAACTCCAGTGTTCGGCCTCCGTCTCGAGCAGGGAGACGGTGTGGTCGTGACTCGGGGCGGTGGCCACTCCGGCGGCGGTGATGACGAAGTCCGGTGGCCCGATGGCCTCGGTGGCCCTCGCCACCCCGGCGGAGACCTGACCGGGGTCGGTCACGTCCACATCAACGGAGATGGCGACCGAGCCGCGGCGCTCCAAGGAGTCCACGGTCTCGCCGGACGCCTCCCGCGAAGCGGGCAGGTCCATGATCGCGATCGACGATCCGGCGGCGGCCAGTCGCTCGGCGCATGCCCTACCGATGCCCGATGCACCTCCGCTGATGTAGGTACGGCTTCCCTCGAGTCGTCTGGTCATCTCGGTGTTTCGGTACACCTGCCCCACGTAGGTGGCCCCCTGTACTGACTTGCGGTGGCACGGTAGTAACGCCAGCTCTGATCGTCAAGTCTCTAATTGTATGAGAGGATACGGTCCGTGATCCGGCTACCATACGGCGTTGTCATCCCCGGTCCGATCCCGGTCCGCGGGCCGGTGACGGCCCGTGACCCGCGCCTCGGTCCCGCGGTCGGGTACCGCTCCGGCCCCGATGGTCCGGGCCATCGGAGTCGAGGGCTAGGCTCGCCGTCTCACGCACCGGGGCCCGCCAACCGCGAGAAGTCCACATGGCATCCGAATCCGAGAGAGAGAAAGTGTTCGGCGATTTCGAGTCCGACGTGATCGAGCGCATGTCCGAGGTCTCCGGTCCCGTGGACGAGGCGTCGTTCTCCCTGGTTTTCAGTGTTGTCAGGCTGGCCAATCGTCTGGTGGCCGATCTGGAGTCCCAGGTCCACTCCGAGGCGGGGTGGAGCTGGGCCGGATTCAGGATCATGTTGGCCACGATGGTCTACGGTGAACTGGAACCCCGGGAGATCTCCCGCCTCGCCGACGTCTCCCGGGCCAGCGTGTCCAGCGTGCTCAACACCCTCGAGCGGGACGGGCTGGTGGTGCGGCTACGCGAATCGGAGGACCGGCGTCTGGTCACGGTTCGCCTCACCGAATTGGGCAAGCAGAAGATCTCCAAGGCCTTCTCCGCCCACAACGAGAGGGAGCGGCAGTGGGTGTCGTGTCTCTCGCCGGCGGAGCGGGACCAGTTCACCCGCCTGGCCCGACTGGTGCTTGAGTGCAGTCCGGCGGACCGGGACTGAATCTCCGGGCCGGTGGCACGGCCGTGGTCACCGGGGCCGCATCCGGCATCGGCCTTGAATTGGCCCGGGCCTTCGGCCTGCTGGGAATGGTTGTCGTGCTGGCCGACATCGAGGGTCCGGCCCTGGACCGGGCGGTGGTCCAACTGTCGGCGGAGGGGTCCGACGTCCACGGGGTGGTGACCGATGTGTCGTCCGCGGCCTCGGTGGCCGAGCTGGCCGAGCGGGTGGGGAACATCGGGGGTCCCGTCGACATACTCTGCAACAACGCCGGGGTCGGGGGCTCCAGTCCCCTGGACGAACTCAATCTGGATCTGTGGGACTGGGTGCTCGGCGTGAACCTGTGGGGCGTGATCCACGGGGTCAGGAACTTCCTCCCGGGCATGATCGAGCGGGGTCGCGGTCATATCGTCAACACCGCGTCGGTGGCGGGTTTCCTGGGATTCGCGGGAATGGCCGCCTACAACGTCTCCAAGGCCGGGGTGATCTCGCTGTCGGAGAGTCTCCACCACGAGCTCGTGGCCACCGGAAGGGAGGGCGTGAGGGTCTCGGTGCTCTGCCCCGGGTTCGTCGACACCGCGATAGTGAGGTCACGACGAAATCAGCCCGACCACATCCGTGAGGCGGCTCCCCGTCCGGAACGGGAACGGCTGAGGGATGAGATTCTCCGGGGATACGGTGCCGCTCTAGATCCCTCCGAGGTGGCGACTCGGGTGCTTGAGGGGATTCGTCTCGGTGAGTTCTACATCTACACCGATGATGACTTCGGGGCCTTCATCGCCCAGAGGAATCGCGCGGTGGAGGAGGGAGCGGTTCCTCCTCCTCTGGGCCACCTGTTCGAGCATCTCCTGGGCTGACCCCGTCCACCCCCAACCGGACCGGGAAATCGACCTGTGACCGCCCGGTGCGGATCCGGGTCAGCGGCGGGCCTCCACCTCGGTGCGGAGCCGTTCGGTGAAATCACCGAGGTCGACTCCGCGCTCCACCTCACCTCCCCGGGGGTTGACCCCGGCCGTGCCGGCCTCGACGTCCTCGTCGCCCACCACCAGGATGTAGGGCACCTTCTCCATCTTGGCCCGGCGGATCCGGGCCCCCAGGGGATCGTCGGCGGGCACCATCTCGGCCCGGAATCCCTCGGCGGTGAGCTTCTCCACGATCTCCTCGGCGTAGGTGTCGTGGTCGTCCCTCACCCCGAGGACCACGACCTGCACCGGCGCCAGCCAGGCGGGGAAGTTGCCGCCGTAGTGCTCCAGCAGCACCCCGAAGAAGCGCTCGATGGACCCGAACAGGGCCCGGTGGATGACCACCGGCTGGTGGGTCTGGTTGTCGGCTCCGACATAGGTGAGGTCGAAGGCGGCCGGGAGGTTGAAGTCCAGTTGGATGGTGGAGAGCTGCCAACGGCGACCGATGGCGTCACGGACGTGGACGTCGATCTTGGGGCCGTAGAACGCACCTCCACCCTCGTCCACGCCGTAGGGCAACTCCTCGATCTCCAGGGCCTTGCGCAGGGAGTCGGTGGCGGACTCCCACAGCTCGTCGTCACCGACGGACTTCCCCTCGGGGCGGGTGGACAGGCTGGCCTCGAAATTCTCGAAACCGAAGGCCCGCAGCACACTGAGCACGAACTCCAGCAGACTGTGGAGTTCCTCGGGAAGCTGCTCACGGGTGCAGAAGATGTGGCTGTCGTCCTGGGTGAAGCCCCTCAGACGCATCAGGCCGTGAAGCACGCCGGAACGCTCGTAGCGGTAGACGGTGCCCAACTCGAAGAGTCTCATCGGGAGTTCCCGGTAGGAACGCTGGCGGGAGGCGAACACCTGCATGTGCAGGGGACAGTTCATGGGCTTGGCCCGGTACTCCGTGTTGTCCATCTCGATCCCGGCGAACATGTTCTCCGAGTAGAAGTCCAGATGGCCGCTGGTGTGCCACAGGTCGGCCTTGGCCACGTGGGGGGTGTAGACGGAGTCGTAGCCACCGGTGCGGTGCCGCTCACGGCTGTAGTCCTCCATGATCCCCCGCACGATGGCCCCCTTGGGGTGCCACACGGCCAGACCGGGGCCGATGCTCTCGGGGAAACTCAGCAGGTCCAGCTCCGCCGCCAGCTTGCGGTGGTCGCGCTTGGCGGCCTCCTCGAGGCGCTGCAGGTGGGCCTTGAGCTCCTTCCTGGTGGCCCAGGCGGTGCCGTAGATGCGCTGCAGCATGGGCTTGGTCTCATCCCCCCGCCAGTAGGCCCCGGCCACCCTCATCAGCTTGAAGTGGCCCAGATAGCCGGTGTCGGGGACGTGGGGCCCCCGACAGAGGTCGACGAAGTCCTCGGTGTTGCGGTAGGTGGAGATCACCCCACCCTCGGGGCCCGAGGACGGGTCCTCGGCCACTCCCTCGATGATCTCCAGCTTGTAGGGATTGTCGGCGAAGAGTTCCAGGGCGGTCCGCGAGTCGACCTCGTCCCGGGTGAACGGCTGCCTCTCGGCGATGATCCGCCTCATCTCGGCCTCGATGCGTTCCAGATCCTCCTCGGAGAACGTGGCCCCGTCGGGGAGCTCGAAGTCGTAGTAGAAGCCGTCCTCGATCGCCGGTCCGATGGAGTACTTCGCCCCCGGCCAGAGCCGGGTGACGGCCTGGGCCATCACGTGGGCGGTGGAGTGACGCAGGACCTCCCGGCCCTCCTCGGTGTTGGGGAACACCAGCGACACGTGGGCCCCCTCGGGCAGCGGAGCCCCCAGATCCTGCTCGTTGCCGTCCACCACGGCCACCAGGGCCTCCCGTGCGGCCCTACCACCGAGATCCCGGGCCAGATCGGTTCCGGTCGCCCCGGCGGGCAGAGTGCGCTCACTCTCGTCGGGCAGCACGACGCGGACTTCAGAACTCATTGGAACCGGCTCCTGGGGTGAATCGGGTGGGGCCCGAACCGGTGTGATCCGGTTGGGTGTCCGTGGGCCACGATACCGAGGCCCGCCGCCCTCACCGGTCGCAATTCCCCCCGGGTGGTAGATGGGGTCCAGTGACCGCCGGTTGGCCGGGGCCCGACGGTGGATCCCTGAGGAGCAGACCGTCGGCTCCCGGGGTCCACAGCAGGCGCTCATCGGAGGTCATGAGGACCAGGTCGTAGCCCGGGAATGCCCGCAGCCAATCCGGCAGGGCCTCTCCGGAGGCGAGTATGGCGGTGGCCAGGGCGTCGGCCGTACCGAGTTCGGGTCCGATCACGGACACACTGCGGAGGAAGCCCCCGTCGGCCTCCCCCCACACGTGATCTCCCCTCTCGTACCGGCCTGACGTGGCCACCGCCAGATTGGTCACCGACAACCGGGCGGCCGAGGCCCCGGGTACGTCGGGATGGCGGATCCCTATCCGCCAGGGATCCTCGTCGGGTCGTCCGTGGGCCCAGATGTCGCCCCCGGCGTTGATGACGAAGTTCTCCACCCCGGCCATTCTCAACATGAGGGCCGCCTCGTCGATGCTCCAGCCCTTCACCAGTCCGGAGGGGTCGAGGGGGCGATCGGGTCGGTCGGTGGGGCGGTGGTTGAACCAGCCCTCGGTGGCCTCGTGCAACTCCTCGCAGCGGTTGAGGACCCGGCGGACGTCGGGGCTGGCGTGGTCGGTGTGCAGCTCTCCCCGGCCGATCCGGCTGATCTCACTCTCGGGCCGGAACACGGAGAAGGTCATCTCCACCCATCTCAGCCAGTCGTAGACCGACTCGACCAGATCGGGATCCACGGGCTGGCGCACATCGACCACGATGGCCGTGCCCATCATCTTCTCGACCCGCCTCACCCCCTCGAGGGGAGGTACGGCCGGTTCAGCCAGCGAACTGTCCTCGAAAATGGGCGAACGCCGGATCCTCATGGGACCGGACTCAGCCGGCCACGGCCGTTGGGGCCTGGTATCCGGCCTGGTCCAGGGCCGCCTGCAACGACTCCGTGTAGGCCCTCCAGGTGTAGGTGGCGCCACCCAAGTGCTGTATGTCGGCGCTCTGGATCCTCAGGGCCTCGGAGTTCAGGATGGGCCCGGCCTGGTCGTTGATCCACCGTGAGGTGCGGGCCCGACTGGGGAGCTCCAGGGTCTGGACGTCGACCATGTTCCCGTTCTCGATGGTCACCTGGACCTGGACGGGGCCATAGCGGGTCCGCACCTCGGGCCC
>JALSTE010000454.1 GCA_026983855.1 Acidimicrobiia bacterium | reverse complement strand
CACCCCCCATGGTGGACGCCTGTGTCACCACCCTGATGAGGGGCAGGTTGTTCGAGAGGGACATGTACCTGGAGAATTTCTTCGACGAGTCCTCGGCCCAGGGCCGCAACCGCAGTCCACTGTTCAAGGTCATCTGATCCCGTGGAGGGTTCTGTCAGACACACCATCACCGTTGAGCCGGGTGGAGAGGAGTTCCAGTGCCGGGAGGACCAGCATCTCCTGGAGGCCCTAAAGTCCGTGGGGCGCAGGCTGATCCCCTCGGGGTGTCATGGTGGGGGATGTGGGGTGTGCCGGATCAGGATCATCGAGGGCGAGGCTGAATTCAAGGTCATGAGCCGCCGTCACGTCACCGAGGAGGACCGCCGGGAGGGGATCGCCCTGGCCTGCCGAACCTACCCCCTTGGCGAATTGAGGGTGGAGAAGGCCCCACGCCCCCCGGCGTGGGCTCCCAGAACCCCCTCCAGGAACCAGAATCAATCTGAATCAGGAAATCAACAATCAGGAGCGAACCGATGAGCGTAATGAGACTTGGTCACGTGAACCTCCGTGTCCTGGACATGGAGGCGGCGGTCAATCACTACGTCAACGTGAACGGCATGATCCAGGAACACGTGGATGATGCCGGCAACGTCTACCTCAAGTGCTGGGACGAATGGGACAAGTACTCCATCATCCTCAGCCCCGCCGATGAGGCCGGAATGAACCACATCGCCTACAAGGTGAGGGAGGACGCCGACCTCGACGCCTACCGTCAGCGGATCACCGACTACGGCATTGAGGTCGAGGAACTGGCGGCGGGGACCCTGCCCTCGTTGGGTCGGGCCCTGAAGTTCACCGTTCCCTCGGGCCACGAGATGTGGCTCTACGCCGAAAAGGAGTACGTCGGTACCTCCGTGGGCACCCTGAACCCCGACCCCTGGCCCGACGATCTCAAGGGTGCTGGCGTCCACTGGGTGGATCACGCCCTGCTGATGTGTCCCTTCGATCCCGAGCAGGGGATCAACACCGTGGCCGAGGTCTCCAAGTTCATGTCGGAGGTCCTCGACTTCTACCTGGTCGAGCAGGTCATGGTGGGCCCCGACGGCAGCATCCAGCTCGCCACCTGGATGTCGTGCTCGAACACCCCACACGACATCGCCTTCGTCGGTGGTCCGGTGACCGGAATCCATCACGTGGCCTACTTCCTGGACAACTGGAACGACGTTCTGCACGCCGCCGACGTGATGTCCAAGAACCGGGTGAAGATCGACGTGACCCCCCAGCGTCACGGCATCACCAGGGGCTACACCATCTACTACTTCGATCCATCGGGTAACCGCAACGAGACCTTCGGTGGTCTGGGCTACCTGGCCCAGCCGGATCGCCCGGTGACCACCTGGACCGAGGACGAACTGGGTGCCGGGATCTTCTACCACACCCGGGAACTCGTGGAGTCCTTCACCACGGTCTACACCTGATCCGGGGCGGGTCCCACCCCCGCACCCGCTCACATGGGGTTGTCCGGCATCGGATCGGACAACCCCGATGGTCCCGGTACCGGCACCCGGATCGTGCCGGCCCGGTCGGGCGCGCCCGCGTCCGGCCGGATCCCCCCTTCACAGCAGGGAGACAGACAGTGTCAGCGGACACGAAGCAGTTCCTGAATTTCATCGACGGCGCATACCGACCCGGCTCGTCGGGATCGGTGTATGAGAACCGGTCACCCGTTGACGGTTCGCTCGTGGGCATGATCCACGAGGCCGACGCCGCCGATGTGGAGAAGGCGGTGGATGCGGCACGAGAGGCCCTCGGCGGCCCGTGGTCGCAGATGACGGTGGCCGATCGCTCGGCCATGCTCTACGCCGTGGCCGACGAGATCGACCGCCGATCCGAGGAGTTCCTGGCCGCCGAGGTGGCCGACACCGGAAAGCCCGTGACCCTGGCCTCCCACATCGACATCCCCAGGGGGGCGGCCAACTTCCGGATCTTCGCCGATGTGGTGAAGAACGTGCCGGGCGAGTTCTTCGACAGCCCCACCCCCGACGGGACCGGAGCAATCAACTACGGCCTGCGCCAGCCCAAGGGTGTCATCGGGGTGATCTGCCCGTGGAACCTCCCCCTGCTGCTCATGACCTGGAAGGTTGGGCCCGCCCTGGCCTGCGGGAACACGGTCGTGGTCAAGCCCTCCGAGGAGACCCCGGCCACGGCCACTCTCCTGGGGGACGTCATGAACACGGTCGGGGTGCCCCATGGCGTATACAACGTGGTGCACGGCTTCGGACCCGGCTCGGCGGGGGAGTTCCTCACCACCAATCCCGGGGTGGACGCCATCACCTTCACCGGCGAGACCCGGACCGGGGAGGCCATCATGAAGGCCGCGGCGGAGGGGGTTCGCGACGTATCGCTGGAGATG
>JALSTE010000453.1 GCA_026983855.1 Acidimicrobiia bacterium | reverse complement strand
GGCGGGGAGGTCGGATTCGATTCCCCGCAGTACCGCTCCCAGCAGAACCCGGTCGGTGGAGATGGTGAACTGCTGACGCCGGCCCGCTACCGTCCGGGAGCAGAACCCGAATGGCTCACCGGTCGGCGTCAGCACCACCGGGGCCTCGAAGCCGAGGGCCCATTCGATACGGTCCACCGGGGGAACCGGGCCCGGTTGCATGGCCCACTCGACGGAGATCTCAGTTGCGGTCGGCCAGCGCCGGTGGGTGTGGCGAAAGGCCCGACGAAGCCCCCTCATCGGTCCCCAGATGGTGTGGAGTTCGAGGGTCGAGGCCCAGTCCACCGGGCCCGGATGGCGGGCCAGGTCCTCGATGAACTCATCGCGGCTCCGGGTCCAACGGGCCACACCGGGGTAGGCGGCGAGGTACGCCTCGAGGAGCCTCTGGCCCTCCTCGGGACTGGTCTCGACCCCCGACTGGGTGAGGCTGAGGGCCAGTCCCCGGCCCCTCTGGCCGTAGACGATGCCGAAGTTGATCCTCTTGGCCTTGGCCCGGTACTCGGCGTGGCGGTCGGGGTCGCTGTGGGCCAGTTCGGCCATGTCCACCCCGAACATGGCCTCGGCGGTGGTGGCGTGGACGTCACGGTCCCGGGTGAACGCCTCGCGTAGGGCTCTGTCCCCCGAGATCTGGGCCACCATGCGCAACTCGGCCTGGCTGAGGTCGGAATGGATCAGGACCCGGGTGGGATCCGACGGGCGTATGAAGGGCTTCATGCGGGGGGTGAAGTTCTGGGCGTTCGGCCGGCGGCTGGCCAGGCGACCGGTGTTGGTTCCCACCACCTGGAGGTACTCGGGTCTCATGCGGCCATCGGGATCCATGAACTCCTCGATCCCCGAGCCGTAGGTGGAGAGGGTCTTGGTGAGATCACGGAACTCGATGAGGGCCTCGGCCAGGGACCCTCCCAACCCGGCCAGGGTCTCGTGGCGGAGGGGATCGGCCCGCCCGAACAGCCTCTCGTGGCCGGTGTGATCCCTGAACCAGGCCCTCACCCGGTCGGGGGCGTACCGGTTGAGGGCCTCCTTGGCCTGGAGTTCGGAGGCCGGGTTCCAGGAGGGTTCCAGATCGGGTGAGAACAGGGTGGCCTGGCCCCCTCCGGTGAGTTCGGCCAGACGGGTGCGGACCGCCACCAGCCTGCGTTCCATCTCCGCCAACTGCGAGGACCAGCCCTTCCAGTCGAAGGGCAGTCCCCTCCTCTCCATGTGGTCGAGGAAGGGCCGGGCCCTCTGCTCCAGCTCGCAGACCTCGTCCAATCCGGCCTCGGTGACCAGACGCCGGATCTCGTCCCCGACCCAGAGGGTCTCGACCGCGTCGGCCCCGGCGTAGACGATCTGTTCCTCGGTCAGCTCGGCCCGGGCAGAGAAGGAGAGCTGGGTGCTCCCCTTGCCGGCGGCGTCGAAGCCCAGGTAGCGGTGGGTGGCCCACGCCAGCCCGTGGTAGAAGGAGAATCCGGTGAGTCCCTGGTGGAGCAGGGCGTCGGCGAGTTGGGCGTCCCACCAGGCGATTCCCGAACCGGGTGTGGAACGGACCCGGCAACCGGCGGGCTCGAACACGGCTCGGTCCACCACCCGGGCGTCGAAGTCGGCGTTCCACGCCTCGGCCGCTATCCCCTGCAGCACCGGGGCCAGCTGATCGGCCGCGACCTCTGAACTGTCCACCACCCAGGCGCGTTCTGAGCCGTCGGGGGCCCGGGTGGCGGCGGAGAGCACCCTCATGGGCCCGACACCGTCCTCGACGTAGACCGTCTCGGTGTCGATGGCGATTCGGACGGCGCGCCTCAGTTCGCGGGCGAACTCATCCAACTCGGCGGGGCCGACGCGGGTGACGGGTACGTCGTCGGGATGACGAACCACCGAAGCCGGCGCGGTCTCGGTGGTGGGGTCCTCGGCCATGGGGGCACTCTAGGACCGCGGCGGGACACCGGGGGCGGTCTCGGCACCCCCCGGTGGTTCAGCCCAGGGGGCGCGGTGACCCGGACTCCGTGGCGCAGTGTGAGCCGTGGACGTATTCAGCCCGTGGAGGTTCAGCCCATGGAGGTGCAGTGGAGGGGTTGGACCACCACCACGACCCGTACGTCCCCGGGCTGGTGGAACGGGTACTCGTCCACGCCCATGTACTTCTTGGCCATAGAGTTGATGAATGAGTTGTCCGGATCGGGACGGAACTCGGTCACCGTGCCCCGAACCTCGAGGTAGCGGTACGGATTCTCCGGGTCGGTGATGGACAGGGCGAGCCGGGGATCGGCCTGGAGGTTCCGGTACTTCTGGCGGGCGGTGGTGAGGCTGAACACGATGTTGCCCCCCTCGGTACCGAACCAGACCGGGGTCGACTGGGGTTCCCCCCCGGGACCGATGGTGGCAACGTGGGCGAAGCCCTTGGAGTTGAGGATGTCGGCGTGGGATTCGGGAATGACGCTCATGGCGATGACAACATCGCCGGGCCCGCGAACCTTCCCGCCCGCTCCAGCTCCCCGGACCGTCGGACTCCAGGGCCCCCGGACTCCAACGCCCAGCGGTTCTCATCCTGACCGACGCCACCCCGGACCCCCGGGAACCCCCCGGATTTGTGAGTGCGGGGGCCGGTGTGGTGGTCCCCGGGTCTCAGAGATGGGGGTTGGGGGTTGGGGCTGGGACCCGGCCGGTCCGCTACTCCAGCTCGGCGAAGGCCTCGGCCTTGCGGGTCTCCCCGGCCACCAGCAGCACATCGCCCTCGTCGACGGTGGTGTCGGGGGTGGCGTAGGTGAACGAGCCCCGGGCCGGCTTGATGCACACCACGGTCACCCCGTAGTTCTCCCGCAACCGGGCCTCCTTGAGGGACTTGCCGACCACGCTGGGCGGGGCGTCGGTCTCCACCAGGGCGAAGTCCTCGTCGAGGGCCACGTAGTCCATGGCCCCGCCCGTGACCAGGTGGGCCACCCTCCGCCCCATGTCCGTCTCCGGTGAGACCACGTGGTGGGCTCCCACCCGGGTGAGGATGTCGGCGTGGGAGCGGGTGGTGGCCTTGGCCCAGATGTCGGGCACGTCCAGGTCGACCATGTTGGCCACGGTGAGGATGCTGGCCTCCATGTCGTGACCGATGGCGACCACCACGTGGGGCATGTCCTCGATTCCGAGTTGCCGCAGGGCCTCCACGTCGGTGCTGTCGGCCTGGGTGACGTGGGTGAGGGCACCGGCGTAGCGGTTCACGAGAGCCGGGCTGCGGTCGACACCCAGCACGTCGTGGCCCAGGTCGACCAGGGTCTGGGCCAGGGCGCTGCCGAAGCGGCCCAACCCCACCACCATGATGGTGCGGGGGGAACTGGTGCTGGTCCTCATTCTCTGGAACCAGGTCGGGTTGTCAGGCACGTTGGGACCTCGCTGGGCTGACGGAACCGGCGTCGGAATGATCAGGAAGGGAGCTGCTCATCCGATCACCAGGCCTTCCTCGGGATAACGGTAGAGGGGTGGTTTGAGATTCATGACCAGGGCGGTTCCCAGGGTGAGGATGCCCACCCGGCCGGTGAACATGATCCCCACGATGATGAGCTGGGAAATGGCCGACAGATGGGGGGTCACCCCGGTGGAGAGACCGACGGTGCCGAAGGCCGAGGTCACCTCGAAAACCGCCTGGCTCTGGGTGATCGAACTCAGACGGGCGATGGTGATGGCGGCGCCCAGTACCAGTCCGACACTCACCAGGGCCACGGTGATCGCCTGGCGTTGCAGGCTCAGCGATATTCGCCGTTCGAAGATCGTCACGTCCTGGCGCCCCCTTATCTCGGCCCAGATGACGAAGGCGAGGAGCCCGAAGGTGGACACCTTGATCCCCCCGCCGGTGGAGGCCGCCCCCGCACCGACGAGCATGAGACCGTCATGGACCAACAGGGTGGAGTCGTCCATCGCCCCCACATTGACCACGTTGAACCCGGCGGTCCTGGGGGTCAGGGCGTGGAACCCGCCGTTGACCAACTTGTCCCCGACCCCCATGGGCCCGAAGGTCCCGGGATTCGACCACTCCAGCACCAGGATGGCCACGAAGGCCCCGACTATCAGGGCGGCGGTGACGCCCAGGGTGAGCTTGGTGTGCAGGGACCAGCGGCGGGGATGCCGGGGAGAGTCCACCAGGTCGAGGAGAACGGGGAAGCCCAGACCACCCACCACCAGGGCGAAGGCGATCGGCCCCAGGATCCAGATGTCGCCGGAGAACCGGGCCAGGCTGTCGGAGTACAGGGAGAATCCGGCGTTGTTGAACGCCGAGACCGCGTGGAACAGGCCGTAGCGGCCCGCCGTCCACAGGTTCAGGTCGTCGGTGGCCCGGAACCGGAAGGTGAGGACCACCGCGGTCAGGAACTCCACCGTCAGGGTCACCACGGCGATGGCCTTCACGATCCGGCGGATGTCCCCGAGGCTGACGGTGCCGGTCTCAGCCTGGGTGAACATCCTCTGGCGCAGACCGAGTTGACGGGACAGGAACAGGGCCACGACCGACGCGCCGGTCATGATGCCGAAACCCCCGAACTGGATCAGCAGCATTATCACCCCCTTGCCGAACCCGGACCAGTGCACCGAGGTGTCCCTCACCGCCAGGCCGGTGACGGTGACGGCGCTGGTCGAGGTGAACAGGGCGTCCAGCAGGTTCGTACTGCCCTGCCGGGCCGAGATCGGCAGCATCAGCAGCAGGGTGCCCAGGATGGTGACCGTGGCGAAGGCGATCACCACCAGTCGGGCCGGATGCAGGGCGAGGGTCAGCCTCGAGCGACGAGGGGGCACGGGAACCGAGCGTAGACCCACCGGTCAGGGGAGTGAACCACCGGGTGAGCCGCGTTGGGTTCAACCCCCGCTGACCATCCGGTCGGCTCCGGGGGTGGGGAGGGTCAGGTCGTCGGGGTCGTCCAGCCAACCCTCGGGCAGGGCGACGGGGCGGGGTCCCCCCTTGTGGCTCCGTCGGGTCCGCAGGGCGGTGGCCGGGAACGGGACATCGCGGATGCCGCCGAGCAGCTCCTCGAGTTCGTCGGGGCTGGTGAAGCGGGAGATGGCGGCCCTCAGCTCCCCTCCCACCGGGAAACCGGTCAGGTACCAGATGGCGTGTTTGCGGAACTGGCGGACGGCGGACTCCTCCCCGTACCAGGCGACCATGTCCCTGAGGTGCATGAGCATGATCTGCACCGTCTGGACCAGGCCGGGTGGGTCGGGCGGGATCTGGCCCCCGAACACGGCGGCCAGGTCCCTGAACAACCATGGTCGACCCAGGCAGCCCCGGCCGATCACCACCCCGTCACACCCGGTCTCCCGCAGCATCCTCAGGGCGTCCCAGGGCTCCCAGATGTCGCCGTTGCCGAACACCGGTATGGAGACATGGCCGACCAGTTCGGAGATCCGGTCCCACCGGGCCTCACCGGAGTAGAGCTGCTCGGCGGTGCGGGCGTGGAGGGCCACGGCCCGGCAGCCGGCGTCCTCGGCCATCCGGCCGGTGTCGAGGAAGGTGAGGTGATCGTCGTCGATCCCGAGGCGGAACTTCACCGTCACCGGCACCTCGCCGGCGGCGGCCACCGTGGCCCGCAGCATCTCCGCCAGCAGCGGTCGGCGGTACGGAAGTGCCGCCCCCCCGCCCAGTCGGGTGACCTTGGGAGCGGGGCAGCCGAAATTGAGGTCGATGTGGTCGACCCGGCCCAGGTCGACCAGGCGGCGGGTGGCCTCGGCCAGGTACCGCGGGTCGGTTCCGTAGAGCTGGATGCTGCGGGGGGACTCCCCGGGGGCGAACTCCGCCATCCGCCAGGTCCGGGTGTTGGCCTCGAGCAGGGCCCGGGCCGTCACCATCTGACCGACGAACAACCCGGTGGGCCGCCCGGCGGTCTGGGAGGGGGAGGACGACGGCACGGGCACGGACACGGCGCCCGATTCGGCGAACCGGCGGCACAGGGAGCGGAAGGGGGCGTCCGTCACCCCGGCCATCGGGGCCAGGATCACCGGCTGGATGGGCTCCAGGTCGCCGATCCGCACCGGGGGGAACTCACCGGGTCGGGCCGGGGCCACCCCCTCGTTGAGGGGGCTCCTCATCCCGGGGCCCCGGGCGGGGCGCAGCGCAGGGTCTCGAGGTCCACCCCGATCCCCTCCAGCATCCCGAAGGTCTCCACCAGGGGAAGGCCGATGACGTTGCTGACACTTCCGTTCACCGACCGTACGAAGGCCGCCGCCTGACCCTGTATGGCGTAGGAACCCGCCTTGTCCAGGGGTTCGCCCCCCAGGACGTACCAGTCGATGGTGGCCTCGGTCAGGGAGTCCATGGTGACCTCGGTGGTGACCAGAATCTCCGCCTCGCGGGTTCCCCGGGCGGCACTCACCGCGGTGTGCACCCGGTGGGTGCGTCCGGCCAGGCGACGCAGCATCTCCGCCGCCTGCTCGGGACCCTCGGGTTTGCCCATGACCTCACCGCCGAACTCCACGATCGTGTCGGCGGCCAGGATCACCTCGGTCGGTTCCACCGGCACCGCCCGGCGCTTGAGGACGGCCAGGCGGCGGGCGTGGTCCGTGGGTGCCTCCCCGGCGGGGATCGATTCATCCACATCGGTGGTACGTACGACGATCGCCAGACCGGAACGCTCCAGGAGTTCACGTCGTCGGGGGGATCCCGAGGCCAGCACCAGGTAATGGAGAGGAGGGGTTTCCTTCACACCCGACAGTCTGTCAGGGGGCGGGGGTGAAGCCACCCGGGCCACCGGCCCGGGGCGGATCTGGCGGACCGGTCGGGAAGGGGGCAGGCTGGGACACCTTGGCTGTCCAACCTCACCCCGGGAACCGACTCCGGCCGCCCACCAGACCCAGGGTGTGGCTCATATTCTCGATCAGCGCCGCCGGGGTGATGTCGAACACCCTGATCGTCGCCGCCATACCCGACATCCTGGATCACTTCGGCCGGTCCCCCTCCGATGCCGGAATCCTGGTGGCGGTGGGTCCGGCCCCGGCGATACTCATCACCCCCATGATCGGCATCCTGGCCGACCGATTCGGGAGACGGGCCCTGATAGTCCCCTCGCTGGTCCTGTTCGGCACCGCCGGGGCGGTGGCCGGACTCTCGGTGTCGTGGCCGATGCTGCTGGGGGCACGGCTGGTGCAGGGAATCGGCGGGTCGGGGCTGATCGCTCTGTCGGTGGTGCTCATTACCGACCACTGGGAGGGCGAGGACCGCATCCGTCTGATCGGTCGCAACACGGCGGTCATCACCGTCTGCCTGGCCCTGTTCCCGGCCCTGGGGGGGACCCTGACCCAGCTCTCCACCTGGCGCCTGGCGTTCGCCCCCTTCGCCGTGGCTCCCCTGGTGGGGGCATTGCTGTGGTGGCGACTGCCCCATCACCGGGTGGGCGACGTGAGGACCGTCGGCGACCAGGTCCGGGGGATGGTCGAGGGACTGCGCCGCCCGGTGGTGGCCCTGTCGACGATCTACGCCGCGGTGGTGTTCATCCTGATCTTCGGGCTCTTCCTCACCACCCTGCCGTTGTTCCTGGATCAGGCGTTCGGCCTGGGACCGCGCAACCGGGGCCTCGTCACGTCGGTGCCGTCGCTCACGTCCACCGTGGCCGCCCTCGTCCTGTACCGGGTTCGCACCTTGTTGGGCACCCGGGGACTGCTGGCCGGTGGTTCCCTGCTGATGGGGATGGCGTACGTGGCCATGGGTCTGGCCCCGGCCCTGTGGGTGATGGTTCTGGCCGCCCTGGTGTACGGATGGGCCGAGGGGCTGACCCTCCCGACGGCCCAGGAACTCGTCGCCTCCAACGCCCCGGACCGGGAGCGGGCGGCGGTTCTGGGTGCGTACACGGCGACGGCCCGGACCGGTCAGGTGATCGGCCCCCTGGTGGTCGGGGTGGCCCTGGGCTTCACGGGGTCGCGCACGGTGCTGGTGGCCGGAGGAGCGGTGCTCCTGATGATGACCCTCGTCCAGATCGCGGTGCCCTTCACCCGGCCCCACCGCCCGGGAGTGGGCGGACGGGCCGACGGCGATTAGCGTGGCCCCCGGGTCGAGGCCCCGGAACGGCCGGCGGTCGATCGACCCCGGGGAGATCAATGGGATCAGCTACCGGGGAGGAGCGCACATGAAGGTGGTGACGGAACCGGATCCCACACCCCTGGTCATGATCATCGCCGGGACGGTGAGGAGGTCACTGGACGCCCCGGGGACCAAGGGTCGAATCCGGGGGGTCAGGGGCACCTTCGCCCTGCGTTCCCTCAACGACCCCCAGGCGGTGTCGGTGACCCTGGAGGACTCCCGGGTGTACGTGCAGCGGGGGTCGACGGGAGCCGACGTGGTCATAACCGCCGACCTCGACCTGATGGCCGAACCCGACCCACCAAAACCCAAGGTGAGCGGAGCGGCCCGACATCCCCGCCTGGCCCTGGCGGCGGCCAAGCTCCTCGAACCTCCCCTGGGGAGCTGGCGGTCCGAGGCGGAGAGGTTCATGGAGTTCGCCCTCCGCTCCCCCGACATGCCCCGTCCGGTGCGGGTGGTGTGCACCGACGACGGCTCGGAGATGACGTTCGGCGCCGTCGCCGATGAACCGCCGGTCCTGGAGTTGCACGGCAGTGGCCACCGCCTGGTCAACGCCATGTCGGGTTCGACGCTCATCACCCAGGATGTCCTGGACGGCAAGCTGCGGGTGTGCGGCTCGCTGCGGGACCTGTCTCTCATGACCGGCCGGGCCCTGGCCTGGATGTTCGGAGGTATCGAGGATGACTGACCAGGCCCCGGTGGCCCCCGACGGTGCGGACCTGGAGGAGTGGCTGGACCGCCACGAGATCTCGATCATCAGGGTCGAGGGAATGGCCCTCGACCCGCTCAGCCTGGGCAAGCAGCTCCACCGCTCGAAGTTCTCGGGGTCCCTCCCCAAGGGTCCGGCGGTGACGGAGTTCGTGTTCGGCTACGACCTGGGGGGCACGCCCTCGCTGGGCTTCTGGGGTGACTGGCGGCCGTCGAATCTCGGTGACGTGCACCTGCGACCCGATCCGGCCACCCTGTCCCCGGTTCCCGAGCGTCGGGGATGGGCCTCCTGCATGGCCGACTTCACCGACACCGCCGGCAGAGCCCTGCCCCTGTGCGGCCGCACCCTGGTCCGGAGCCTGGCCGGGAGGCTGGCCGACCGGGGGTACGCCTCCAGGTTCGCCTTCGAATTGGAGGGTCAGCTCTTCGAGGAGTCCTTCGCCGAGGCCCGGCGCCGCAACTGGCGGGGGCTGACCCCGGTGGGCGTGCAGGCCCCCGTCGCCTATCTGCACCAGAACCACCACCGCATGGCCCCCTTCTTCGAGGTCGTGTGCTCCCGCCTCGACGAGATGGGAATCGTCTGGGAGGCGTGGAACGACGAGGCGGCCCCGGGCCAGTTCGAGTTGAACCTCGCTCCGGTCGATCCCGTGACCGCCGCCGATCGCCTGGTTCGCACCCGTGAGGTGTTCAAGGAGGTGGCCCACGAGCAGAACCGAAGCGTGACGTTCATGTCCCGGGTCACCGAGGAGTACGGCAACGGTCTTCACGTCCACCACTCCCTGTCCGACCTCGAGACCGGGGAACCGGTCTTCTTCGACCCCGGGGAGGAGGGGAACCGGTCACGGATCCTCGATCACTGGATCGGTGGGTTGATGGCCACCATGCCCGGAGCGGTCTCGCTCATGAGCCCCACGGTCAACTCCTTCCGACGTCTCCAGGGATTCCTGGCCGCGCCCACCCACCTGACCTGGGCCGGGGACAACAAGTCGACCGCCCTGAGGGTGCTGTCCGCCTCACCGGGTGCCACCCGGGTCGAGCACCGGGTGGCGGGGGGCGACGCCCACCCCTATTACATGATCGCCGCCATTCTGGCCGGCGGTCTGGCCGGTCTGGAGCACTCCCTGGAACCACCACCGGCCCACGAGGGTCTGGCCTGGGGACTTCCGGACCGCTTCGAGGCCCTACCGGTCTCCATCACCACCGCCGCCGACGCCCTGGCCGAGGATGCCCTGCTGCGGGAGCAACTCGGTTCGGACGTGATCGACTACTGGATCGGCTCCCGCCGGTTCGAGTGGTTGATGTTCCACACCACCGGGGGTGACGCCGAGGCCACGTCCCCGACCCCCTGGGAGATGTCCCGGTATTTCGAGCTCCTGTAGCCCACCCAGCACGGGTCACGGTCCTCCCCCGTGGTCCACCCCCGAACCCCCACCGGAGGCAGCACGTTGCCACGCCCACTCATAGGGATCACCGCCGAGTACACCACGGTGCCCATCCACGATGCGCAGATGCCCTCGCACCTGTCGAACCGGTTCTACGTCAGGGCCCTGGTGAAGGCCGGGGCGACACCGGTCGTGTTGCCCATCGGGGACGGGTCCGACGACGAGGCCATCGCCGATCTGCTCGATCGTGTGGACGGACTCCTGGTGTCGGGCGGGATTGACATCGATCCTGCCTCCTACGGGCGGGATCGCGAACCGGCCACGGGTGAGAGCCAGCCTGACCGGGACGTCTATGAGTTCGCCCTGGTGAGGGAGGCGGTGGATCGGAACCTCCCGACCCTGGCCATCTGCCGGGGGATCCAGACCCTCAACACGGCCCTGGGCGGGACCCTGGTGCAGGACCTGCCCGAACACAGCCGCAATGAGTTGTGGAATCAGACCGCCCACGGCGTCTCGATCGAGCCCGGGAGCCTCCTGGCCCGGGTGGTGGGGGAGACGGCGCTGGAGGTCAACTCCCTCCACCACCAGGCGGTGGACGACACCGGGAGTGGGGTCCGGGTGGTGGCCCGGGCCGATGACGGCACGGTCGAGGCCATCGAGATCGAGGGGGCCCCCGACGTACTCGGGGTTCAGTGGCATCCGGAGATGATCCGTCACCGTCCGCCTCATCTGGCCCTGTTCCGCAATCTGGTCGCCGCGTCCAGCCGCACCTGAGCGGACCTCCGAGCCCGGACGCAGACGACCCGGAGATCGGCGGCACACTGCCGGTCTCCGGGTCGGGATCGCCACCGATGGGATCTGAGGTGCCGGCGGTTCAGGCCGCGGCCGGGTCAGTCATCCTCGCCGTGATCCCTCTGACCGTCGTGGTGACCTTCGCCGCGGGCCGCCTCGGAGCCATGGTCGTCGCCACCACGACGCTCACCGCCATCGGAGCG
>JALSTE010000452.1 GCA_026983855.1 Acidimicrobiia bacterium | reverse complement strand
CGGGCGAACCCGTCGGGGATGATGACCGAGTTGAGAAGGTCGGGTTGACGTTGGACGTCAGCGATGATTCCAACCACGACGACGGCCCGGTCGCCGATGAAGATGGCGGGTTGGTTGTCAACGCGGTTGATGGAGAGCCGCTGAGCGGCGGCGGACCCGAGCACAGCGACCGAGCTGGCTCGCTGGTTATGGCCCTCGTCGAAGAAGGTACCGGTGGCGAGCTCGGCTCGGACTGCTCCGAAGAGCCCGCCCGAGGTGGCGATTACCGGCATCTGGAATTCGGTGAGGCCGCTGGGATCGATGACCGGCACGGCCCGGACCAGCGCTGTGCCGATGTCGACTTCGCTGCTGGTGCCGGCCGCGACCACCCCGTTGAGCCTCTCAAGACGGTCCTGGGAGTCCCACGGGAGGGGCGAGAGCGCTTCGGGGCCGGCGGCTGATCCGAACTGTTGCGAGGTCGGGGTGATGACCACCTCGGTAGCGGTCAGAACGTCGAGACGTGACACGATGCGGCTACCGGCGGTGCGCGCCAGGCCCAGGGTCGCGACAAGCGCCGCCACCCCCAGCACCGTTCCCAAGGCAGTGAGAGCAGTGCGCGCCGGTCGGGCTGTGAGGCCGGCCAGCGACTCGACTAGAAGGTCACGAGGAGTCAGCACCGACCGGTCCGGTACGGTCATAGCGGAGCCTCGATGCGCCCGTCGGTCATGCACACGCGACGTCCGGCCCGAGCGGAAACCGCCGGGTCGTGGGTTACAACCACCAAGGTGAGCCCCGTCTGGTGCAACTCGTCGAAGAGATCCAGCAGCGAGCCCGACGCGGCCGTGTCGAGGTTCCCGGTGGGCTCATCGGCCAACAGCAGCGAAGGGTGACCGACGAGAGCCCGGGCGATAGCGACTCGCTGTCGTTCCCCGCCCGACAGCGTGTCTGGGAAGGCCTCCAGGCGGTGACCCAGACCGACCCGCACCAAGGCGTCCACGGCCCGCTGATGGCGACCCTCACGGCTGTGAGGTCGGTACAGCTCGGCCAGGGCGACATTTTCGGTCGCGGTGCGGTGGGCGAGGAGATGGAATGCCTGGAATACGAACCCGATCCTCGCCCCGCGCATGGCCGTTCGCTGCGCATCGCTCAGCCGGCCCGTGTGGTGACCGTCGAGGTGATAGGTGCCGGTGGTGGGCTGATCCAAGAGGCCCAGGACGTGGAGCAGAGTCGACTTGCCCGATCCCGAGGGTCCGACAACCGACACGTAGTCACCTCGATCGATGCTCAGGCTCACATCGTCGAGAGCCCGCACCGGCACAGCACCCGCGAACACCCGACTGACCCCGGCCAGCTCCACCACCGGCGACCGGTCAGTGTCGAACCCCGTCGATATCGATGCGGTCATCGCTGCCCGACCACCACCCGATCTCCCGGGCTCAGCCGACCGCTGACGGGGGTCACCTCCACGAACCCGGTCGTCTCCAACCCGGTGGTGACGGTGACGGTGCGCACCTCACCTGGTGTCGTTTCACTTTCCACCTCGACGCGCACCGATCCGTCACCCCCGGCGGCCAAGGCCGCCAACGGCACCACCAGGACCTTCCCGCCGGTGGAGGTGATCGGGATCGTCACCCTCAGATTCAAGCCGGCAACGTCCCCGGCGGGATCCTCGACCGGGGTGAGCCGCATGTAGTACCGCCCCTCGGGCGCCTCACCCCCGGGCTCATCAGCCAGCACCGAAACCTCGGCCTCGAAGCTCACTCCCAGTGACTCGTCATCAACAACAGCCCGATCACCTACGGTCAACAAGGCGCGGTCCGATCTAGCCACCGATGACTCGACGATGATATCGGCGCCCGAGACCGTCATCACCGGACCCGACACGATGTCGCCACGCTCGACGAGCAGCCGCTCAACCCTGGTCGGCATCTCGGTCAAGAACACCACCTCCGCCAACGGAACCCGCACCCCCGTGCCGGCCTCGATCTCTGCCAGCTTCGCGGCAGCGTCGTCACGTAGGCGGCGCGCATCGCTCACCACCTGGCGAGACGACGAGGTGTCGCGCGGCGCGAGCAGCTCGTCGTGTTGGGCCCTGGCTATCTCCAAGGAGGTCTCAGCGGCCGCCACCAGGCGTTGCTGCTCGGCGGCGACCAACTCCTCGGTCGCCTTTGCCGCCGCCACCTCTGCCTCCGCTGCCGCGGCCGCCTTGCTCGCTGCCGATGCTTCCGCCGACAGGGTCTCGAGCTCCTCATCCGTCGGGGCCACACCGGTGTCGGGGTGCACCCCCGCCTCGGCCTGAGCCAGACGATCTTCCGTCAATACGGCCGCCGCCCAGGCCGTGGTCTGGTCGGCGATCGATGACACCACCCGTGCCGCGGCCGACGCCTTGGCCTCCATCGCCGCCTGCTCGGCTACCGCCAGTGCCGCCTCGGCATCAGCCGTCGCAGCCTCAGCCGCCAACACCTGGGACCGCGGGACCGGCGCCTCCACGGCGGCGAGTGCAGCGCGGGCCGTTGTGAGCTGCGACTCGGCACCCTGCAACGCCTCACGTGCTGCGTCGAGTTGCGCAGCCTGCTCGTCGGTGAGCCCCGCCGCGGTATAGCCGATGCGGGCATACAGACCCTCCACGGCCCGCTCGGTCGCCTCGTCGAACACACCGTTGGCCACAAGCTCGAATCCCAACCGGGACAGGGCCTGCTGGAGTTGGGCGACATCGTCGCCTTCGACTCCAGGTCCGAGGCTGCGAAACATCGGCAGCACCCCTTGCAAGACGATCACCGGTCGCTCGGCCACTTCGATCAGCACCTGCCCCTCGTCGAGCACGTCACCAGTGCTGGAGGTGACCGCGGTCACCACCGGCACGCCGGTGCCTAGCCCGATCGAGGGATCGATGCCGATGTCGAGGCTTCCCTGCCGGTGGACATCGCCGCGCACGATCACTCGCGACTCCAACTCCCGCAGCTCCACCGGAACCGTGATCAACGACGGCTTGGGTGGCTCGACGTCCGCGGCCACACTTGCCGGGGACCTGATGGTGCGCCCTGCCACGAAACCGGCCGTTGCCGCCACCACCGACAGCACAACTATCACCACCAGAACCCGTGTCCTCCGTCGAGTCACATCGGCCACCTCACACCGACCGTACAGAATTCACCGGTGACAGCCCGTATGCAGAACCCTCCATGACGGTACCTCGGGAGGTATCCGTCGTTGCGCCGACGGGGTCGCCATCGAGACCCATGACACACCCAACCCACACGCTGATCGGTCCCAGTGCCCGAAACTCCCTCCTATCGCACAGGACTTGACCCTCTCCACCGCCAAGCGGCAACGTTAGCACTGCGCATTTGGGGCCCAGGTGGACCTGATTTGCGAGATCATCGTGGGAGCGCTGCACACCGCCTGAACCCAGCACCCATCTCGCTCTTTCTCTGGCCTGGTGCGACTGTGTGGGCATCCCCCAGGGCCATAGATCGGGGGAGCGGGGTCTTCTGGCCCGATGGTTCTGTGTGGGGGTGAGTCTTCCCGGGTCTGGTCGAGGCTCCGATCCTTGGGAGGATCGAGCTGGGTGTGTCGCAGGTTCTGTGCACGAGGCGCTATCGAGAGAAGGGTAGGTCCGTGCGGTGAAAGTATGCGTCATGGAAGCTGAGACTCCCCAGGAGTTGGAGTTGTTGGTCGAGTCGTTGGTGGAGGTGGAAACAGAGGAGGATCCGGCTGGTCCGGGGGCTCTGATCCAGCCTCTTGTGGGCCGGCTGCTCAAATTCAATATCTCCCAAGGCCTCTACGAAACTCGGGGAGATTCGCCTCACTCAAATCTGAACACCACCAAACCTGTCTCTTTGACAAAGCCCCGAGAGCTCACGGCCCTACGAGAAGGATTCGGTACGCTCGAACGAGGACGACCTGGCAGAGGTGCCCCGCAGGTCAGGACTCCTCGAAGCCACCTGATGGGGAGAGCCGGACAGGGGGAAGGTGTCTGATACTTGGGGTCTCGGCGACGTTTGGTCGTCGATGCGGTCTCGCCACGGGGAAACGACCATCATCACCCAGGTGCGGAAGCCACCGGCGGAGACTCGGTACCCGGGGCCTCGATCCCGAACCGCTCCCGAGCCGCAGCGATCAAGGGCCAGACCTCAGTATCGCACTCGTGGATCAGCTTGTCATAGCGTGTCTGGAGATCCTCGACATCAACGAGATACTGCCGTTCCGTCTCGGTCAGCTCGCGAGGAACTACGCCCGGCAGCGGATGAACGGCTTTGTCGATCTCTGACACGTCGACCCCCCTGACGGTCCTCATTCGATCTATCTCTGCGTAGAGGGCGTCCCTCGCATCTTGGCCGTTTCGCAGCTGTTCGAAGCCTCTCTCACTTGCGCAGAGCTCCCATGCGTCCTCGATCTCAGCATTTGCCGACGCCATTTCGTCGGTGATCTCGAGATCCACAGGTCCCGCCGCCGCGTCGAAGGCTCCCGACGCGGCGGCGACCGCAACCTCGGCGTGATCAGCGCAAGGGATGGAGTCGCTAAAGACCCCATCGTCGATCTCACGCGCCAGTTCCACGTACTGCTGCAATTCCCAAGAGTCCAAGGGTGACCCTGCTAACGGGTCACCGTACAAGGCTTCCTGCCAAGCTTCGAACTCGCTGCCCGCCGGGGGATCATAGACTGAGGTGACATCGACATGGAACCCACGGCTCAACATGCAGGCCGCGGCGACCGAAGCTCGAAGAAAGTCATCGGATGCACCTCCGACACTAGGGGAATCAGCGGACGATTGCTGTGACGCGAGTTCGCTCGAGCCGTTGTCGTTTGGCGCACAGCTCCCGAGGATCACTGCCAAAGCGACCGACAAGAATACCGCTGACCTCACTGTCATGAGCACGCTCTGGTCATGACTGCCTCTGCCCATAGCTTCTCCAAGTCTGCAGGATACGGTTCCAGCTCCTCGAGCACAGGAAGGGGCTCCAAGCCAAGCCGACACTCGACAGAGCGTCTGATTGCAGACCGGACTACGGAGGGATCATCCACTGTCGCGACGGATTCGATGTCGGACAGACTCAGCCGCGTGGCAGCGGGACTAGTGGCGAGCGGTCCACACTCCGCTTCGATCCTCTGAGCCGACTCCACTATCGTGACCGCCGCTTGATCCAGCCCGAGCTCAGCGACGAGTTCACACGCGTCGGGTGATCCGAGTAAATCCAACGCAGCAACCCATCCCCATTCACGCAGCGAGGTATCGGATGCAGGAATCCGATCGACGAGCGACACATCCACACCCATGATCGCGAAGACGGCGCGCTCGGTGCCGCTGACACCATTCGGGGCCTCGGCCGGGTCGACACGTATCTTCACGCCAGTGAGCCTGGCGGCGTCCTGGAGCAGCCACAGTGTCAACGGATCGGGGCCCCTCAGCGTTTGCGCCTTGGCATCGGCAAGGCCGACTTCCAACGCAACGCGAAACGCCCGCTCGTCCATCTCCTCGGCGAATCCAGTTGCCACACCAAGTGAGAGGAGCAACGGATCAAGTGCCCCTCGCTCACTGATCGCCGCCGAGAAGGAGTCAACAAAGAAACTCATCGTGTCGTCATCGATGAGCCCCGCCTCATGCAAAGCAATCACCTCTGCCAGAAACTCCGGCTTGGCGACAACAACCATTTGGTTCAGCTCAGCTCGTCCGTCGCCAGGCTCCCCGCACCTACTCAGGATGTCCGGATCGGCCAGGGCGATCGAGCCGACCGCGGACACCGGATCACCGGCAGCGAAGGCCTCGGCGAAGGCAACGCAGGAAGGTGTGGGTACACCCAGTTCCAGATCAGACCACAGTCTCGCCCGGGTAAGCCCACCGATCGCTTCAAAGTAGCGGTAGTCGTCGGTATTCACCGCCATGGTGACCAAGTGGCGCTGCGCAAACTGTTGTCCAGCGGCCCGGAGTTCAGCAACTGGGGCGGCCATTGCCAGTGATGCCGTCAGGGGGCCGATGTCGTCTGCGGGGTCGAGTCTGAGTAGATACTCACCCAGGTCTCTGGCCAGTTGATCGTATTCCGGGCTCGGAACCCGTCCCGCCACCAGCAGGGCCTGTGCCTGGCCATAACGCAGAACGTCCTCGTGTGGCGCCTGTGATTGCGTCGTACTGTCGTAGGCTGGGTACACAGGAGAATCGACTACGCGGGCCTCGAGGAACCCACCGAGGTCATCGTGCCGTCCTCCATTCAGCATAAACCTAACCGCGAGATAGGTGGTGAGGAGCGCCACCAGAACGGCCACAGTACCGAAGACCAAGCGCTGCCATCTTCCCGCGGCGCAGATCATAGCCGGCTCCCGTCGCAGGCCTATGCTCGGCCTACGCCGACGCGCTGCCCACGATGACCATCCGGTTGCCGGTCAGCCAATAGACAGCCGAAGTCGTGCTTCGGGCACCTGAAAACCAGACCCAGCCTTTGATATCCACCTCGCAGTACATCCCCGGAGCGCTCAGAGCAACCTGACGGCCGATGAGCTTGCCCGCGGAGTAGCTGCAACCATTTCCGCTCGCGCCGAACCCCACGGACGCACCTCTGGCGGGGACGCTCCCGATGCCAATCCCACTCGCCGACGATCGCGCCTCCCTTGAATCGTTAGCCCACCTGGAGGCCACCTGAGTCGGGCTAACGCTATCGCTTGGCGGTGGAGAGAGTCAAGTCCTGTGCGATAGGAGGGAGTTTTGGGCACTGGGACCGATCAGCGTGTGGGTTGGGTGTGTCATGGGTCTTGATGGCGACCCCGTCGGCGCAAAGACGGATACCTCCCGAGGTACCGTCATGGAGGGTTCTGCATACGGGCTGTCACCGGTGAATTCTGTACGGTCGGTGTGAGGTGGCCGATGTGACTCGACACGGTCGGTGCGAGGTGGCCGATGTGACTCGACACGGTCGGTGTGAGGTGGCCGATGTGACTCGACGCAGGGCACGGGTTCTGGTGGTGTTAGTTTTGCTGTCGGTGGTGGCGGCAACGGCCGGTTTCGTGGCAGGGCGCACCATCAGGTCCCCGGCAAGAGTGGCCGCGGACGCCGAGCCACCCAAGCCGTCGTTGATCACGGTTCCGGTGGAGCTGCGGGAGTTGGAGTCGCGAGTGATCGTGCGCGGCGATGTCCACCGGCAGGGAAACCCCGACATCGGCATCGATCCCTCGATCGGGCTGGGCACCGGCGTGCCGGTGGTGACCGCGGTCACCTCCAGCGGTGGTGAGCGATGCGCGCCGCCTAGGTGACGACGCTGCCGCGGAGCCGGCGGGTCACGGACCCGATCAACTCCCGGATCGCGTCGGTGGGGATGGACGCGAGGTTCGCCGCGAGGGGAGAGTCAGCCGCGGCCAACGCCAGGGTGAGCGAGGTCAGGGCAGAATCAGGTGTGGTAATCGTGCGATCTCCTTCCCAGTCGATTGGTCTCTTCTGAGAATCACACCATGGCCGCCGACTACACGACGATGGTGCCCCTGCTGCACCACTACGAGAGACTCACACCCTCACCGGCCCGTCGGACGCTACGGTGCGGTCCGCCGGGGTGAGCCGTCGCCCCTCACCCTGGGATCAGTCCGACCCACCGGAGGGACCCGATGCTCGAGATGGATGGGGTGTCCAAGAGTTTCGGCCCGATTGCCGCCCTCGATCGGATCACCTTCTCCGTGGGACCCGGCGAGATCGTCGCCCTGGTGGGCGAGAACGGGGCCGGAAAGTCAACCCTGGCCCGGTGCATAGCCCGGGCCGTGGTACCCGACGCGGGCCGAATACGGTTGGACGGGGTCGACCTCACCGGAACGCCGGGAGATGTACGTCGTCGCGGTCTCTCCGTCGTGTGGCAGGACCTGGCCCTCTGCGACAACCTCGATGTGGTCTCCAATCTGTTCCTGGGCCGGGAGGACTCGGGGGCCGTGGTGCTCCGCCAGGCGGCCATGCGCTCACGGGCCACCCAGGTGTTCGCCGAGCTCGGTGTCGACGTTCCCGATCTGGATCGGCCCGTCAAGCGTCTGTCCGGCGGACAGAGACAGCTCGTGGCCCTCGGGCGGGCCACCCTGGACAATCCCCGGGTGCTCATCCTCGACGAGCCCACCGCCGCCCTCGGCATCGCCGAGTCCCGCACCGTGCTCGAGACCATCGGCGGCTTCCGGGAGGCGGGGGTGGCCGTGATGCTGGTCTCACACCAGCTCGACGAGGTCTTTGAACTGGCCGACAGAATCGTGGTGCTGCGCCACGGGACCCAGGTAGCCGACCTGCACCGGACCGAGGCACACCCCGATGACGTGGTGGCCCTGATCACCGGCGCCGACCTGGACTCCACCGCCTCGCTGCAGCTCCAGCGACTCAACACCCTGGCCGACCAGCTCAGTGAGGCCGAGGAATCGGCCGTGCTTCCCATCACCCTCACCGCACTCTCCAATGCCCTGAACGTGGAGCGGGTCGGAATCCTGCTGACGGCCATGGGGCCCTCCGGGGAACCGGTGCTCCGCCGGGCGGCGGCTCTGGGATTCCCCGATCCCCTGCTCGGGGCCACGGCGGAGGTCCCGTTCGGGAGCCAGGGAGGCTTCATCGGTCGGGCGGCGGCGGAGCGGCACACCGTGGTGGCCCGATTTCCCGGCGAGCCGGCCTCCGATCCCATCGAGGCCGCCGCCCGCCGGTGTGGCATAGCCGGAGCCTGGGTGACGCCCATCCCCGGCCGGGACGGCACCCTCGGGGCGATGGTCGGATTTCTCGATGTGAGCGCTGAGCTACGCGGTCCCCAGTTTCAGTTGATGGAGTTGTTCGCCTCGTTGACCGGGTCGGCTCTGGAGCGGGGACGTCTCCTGGCCCAGGTGACCAACCGCAACCGAACCCTCGAGGGCATTCGGGCCCTGCTGGAGACCCTGGCGGGACCCGACCTGCTCCAGGGCGGTCTCGCCACCGCCCTCGGCAGCCTGGCCCGGGTCCTCGGGGCCCGCTATGCGGCCATTCACGTGCTCGGTCCCCACGGGCCGGTACTTCACGCCGGCTCGGACGAGGGCCCATCCAGCCGGGCCGACGAGAGGCGGATCCTCTCCCATCTCGCCTCCACCCCACCCCACGGGAAGTCCACCCCGGATCGAACCTCGTCGGTTCACTCCCAGTCCTTCCGCTGGTCCGGGGGTGAGGCCGTGCTGAGCTGTCTCCGCCAACCCGGGACGAGGGGCGCCTGGCCCGAAGAGCTGTTCGATGGCGCCGCCAAGAGCTTTCGACTGGCCATGGAGCGCGAGCTGAAGGCTGCCGCCGAGCAGGAGGCGGCCGCCCTGCGCCGCTCCCACGAACTCCAGAGGCGCATGATCGGTCGCCTCAGCCACGAGCTGCGCACCCCGTTGACCGCGATACACGGGTTCGCCTCAACCCTGCTCCAACCCGATGTCTGCTGGACGCCCGACGACCAGTCCCGTTTCGTCAGCATCATCGAGACCGAGTCCCGCCGGATGGGGCGCCTGGTGGCCGACATGGCCGACCACAGCGCCCTGGAGGGCGGGGCTCTGCGTCTCAGGTACGACTGGTGCGACCTGAGGCTGATCCTGGAGGCGGCCCGCAACGTGGTGACCCCCGGAGACGACCGGACGGTCCTGATCACCGGAAAGCCGATACTGATCTGGGCCGATCACGACCGGATCGAGCAGGTGTTCGTGAATCTCCTGTCCAACGCCATCCGCCACAATCCCTCGGGGACCCTGGTGACGGTCCGTCTGGAGACACGGGGCGACCAATGGAATCGGGTGCGGATTTCCGACAACGGGGTGGGTCTGCCTCCCGATGCGGCCGCCTTTCTCGGCGGTAGGGCCGATGCCCTGGCGGAGGGTCGGGGCCTGGGGCTGCGAATTGCGGGTGGCATCATCGAGGCCCACGGTGGTTGCATGTCCGTTGAACCGACCTCGGAAGGTACGACCCTGATCATCGATTTCCGCGCCGGCCAGTTCACCGACGGGGAACCGGATCCCGACATATCCACCCCCTACCCCGACGACGGTGGCAACGCCGGGCCTCACCATCAACGAGCACAGGGGGACGACGATCGTGGACGGTAGTGATCACACCACGGTGCTGGTGGTGGAGGACGACCCGAACATCGTCGATCTGGTTCGGTCCAATCTGATGGCCCGGGGAATGGACGTGGTCGTATCCCCCACCGGCGCCGACGCCGTTCGGTTGGTGGAGTCGACCTCCCCGGAGCTGGTCCTGCTGGATCTCATGCTGCCGGCCATCGACGGCTTCGAGCTCTGCCGCCAGATTCGCCGGAAGTCACAGGTGGGCCTGATAGTCATCTCGGCCCGGGCCGGGGAACACGACAAGGTCCGGGCCCTGAACCTGGGGGCGGACGACTACATGACCAAGCCCTTCGGAATTGATGAGTTGCTGGCCCGTATCGGGGCCACCCTGAGAAGATCCCGCACGGTGGTAGCCCCTCCCGTCGAGACCGTTCTGACGTTCGGCGGGGTCACCCTGGACCTGAGCTCCCAGGCCGTCACCCGCAATGGTGAGAGGGTCACCCTGACCCCAACGGAGTACGCCCTGTTGCGGGAGCTCGCGGTCAACGCCGGTAGCCTCCTGTCCCACGCCACCCTCCTGCGGCGGGTCTGGGGCTCCGGGTACGAGACCTCCCGGGAGTATCTCAGGGTCTACATAGGTCGCCTCAGGGCCAAGCTGGAGGCACCGGGATCCGATCCGCTCATCGTCACCGAGCCCCGGGCCGGATATCGTCTCCTGCCCGACTGAGGCGCCCTCACGAGATGGGCCGTCCGGGGGCTGACCGAGACCCGTTTACGAATAATTGATGCCGAACGGCTGGTTCTTACCCATCGTTTACAGACGGGTTCCTAGGGTGCGCCGTGATCGGGTGTATCCCGACCATTCAAGTCTCGCAGAGGGAGGGGCCCCATGAGGCGTTGGCTCAAATTCTTGGCCGCACTGATGGCATTCGGACTACTGGCCGCGGCATGTGGAGACAGCGGGGGCGACAACGCCGCCTCCTCCACCACCGCCGCCGATACCGGTGACACCGGAGGGGGTGGAGGCGGCAGCGGCAAGATCGCGGTGTTGCTGCCTGATTCGGCGTCCAGCTCCCGCTGGGAGAACGACGATCGTCGCTTCTTCGAGCAGGCCTTCGCCGACGCCGGGCTCTCCGGGGACGATTACACGATCCTGAAC
>JALSTE010000451.1 GCA_026983855.1 Acidimicrobiia bacterium | reverse complement strand
GGTTCGGTGGTGGCCGCTGTCGGTGGATGGGAGGCGATCATGAGCGGGATCTTCGTGTGCGGTCCGGTTCGGTGGTGGCCGCTGTCGGTGGATGGGAGGCGGTCATGAGCGGGGAAGACGGGGAGACACTGGAGTTCGAGTGCCCGCGCTGCCACCGGGAGACCTCGGCCCGGTTCTACGGACCCTGCCGGCGGTGTCGCCAGGAGCTGATCGCCACCCTCGGGGGAGAGGCCAGGGAGGTCGAGGTGGCCGAGTACGAGCCGAAGATGAACGTCACCCCCAACCAGGTGGCGACCAAGGATTGAGCCCGGCCAGTGGACGGTGACCGGCGTGGCACCTGTTCCGGCCCGGTCGAATTGTTACCGGGGACCGAAGCCGGCCTCGGGGTCGACCCGGGGGTCCGCCCTCAGTCCAGGTCCTCGGCCAGGCGATCCAGGGCCCGGGAGATCTCACTCCGGTCCCCGGCGTAGCTGAATCGCACGTAGCGGGCACCACGGGCGGGATCGAAGTCGACACCGGGGGTGGCCGCCACCCCCAGCTCGGTCAGCCAGCGGGTGCACAGGGCCTGGCTGTCGTCGGTCAGGTGGGAGACGTCGGCCCACACGTAGAAGGCGCCGTCGGCGGGGGCCAGGCGGTCGAGGCCCATCTCCGGCAGTCGGGACACCATGAGGTCCCGGTTGGCCCGGTAGCGGGCCACGTTGGCGTCGAGTTCGGCCCCGGCTTCGAAGGCCGCCACCGCCGCCAGCTGGGCCAGGGTGGGAGGGGCGATGGTCAGGTTCTGGGCCAGTCGCTCCACCGGCGTGAGCAGGTCACGGGGCAGGACGGTCCACCCGAGCCGCCATCCGGTCATCGAGTAGTACTTGGAGAAACTGTTGACCACGATCGGATCACCGGGAAGGGCCACGGCGGTCTCGGCCTGGGTGCCGAACGTGATGCCGTGGTAGATCTCGTCGGAGATGAGGGTGATGTCCCTCTCGGCGCAGTACTCGGCCAGTTCCGAGAGGGCCCCGGGTCGGAGGACCGTGCCGGTGGGGTTCGATGGGCTGGCCAGCATCAGCCCGTCGAGATCCCCGACCGCCTCCAGATCGGCGGGGGTTAGTCGGAAATCGGAGTCCTCCGACAGGGGTACGTCCACCGCCTCCATGCCCAGGGCCATCAGGGTGTTGCGGTAGCAGGGATACCCCGGACTGGTCACCGCCACCCGGGAACCGGGGGCGAAGGCGGCGATGAAGACCAGGACGAACGCCCCCGAAGCCCCCTGGGTGACCACCACCCGGGAGGGATCCACCTCCTCGTCGTACCAGTCGGCGTAGTGGGCGGCGATGGCCTCCCGCAGAGGCTGGTGACCGAGGGCCACGGTGTAGCCGAGACGGTCGTCGTCGAGAGCCTGGCGGGCCGCCTCGAGGACCACGGCGGGGGCCGGTGTGGACGGCTGACCCACCTCGAGGTGCAGGACCTCCAGCCCGGCCTTCTCCCGGGCGGCGGCCTCCCTCATAACCTCCATGACGTGAAACGGGGGGATGAGGTGGCTGGGGATCGGGCCGTGGCGTCGGTGGGCTTCTTTCACGGATCGATCATGCCACCGTCGGCACTGGGGCACGAGGTGGGGATTCTGGCACCGGGGTCAGCGGCCACCGTTCAGTCGTCCAGCACCGTCACCTGGTGCTCGATCGAGTCCAGATCGAGGATCTCCTCCTCGTCGGCCGTCGGGGGCGGGCCGGCGAGGTTCAGCACCTGTCGGGGGCGACGGTCGATGAGAACGTTCCGGGGACCGGGATCGGGGTCGTAGGAGGCGATCACGCACCGCTCGGTCACCTCGGCCGCGGCCTCGGTCATCCAACGTTGCCGGGCCCGTTCCACGCAGGGGCAGGGCCCGGCCTGGAGGCGGGCCCGGTGTCGGATCACCACTCCAATCCCGCCCAGGGCCGCCACGAGACCCAGCAGGACCGAGGGATCGAGGGTGGAGACGGCGGCGGGGGTCATCCCCTCTCATGTCGACGGACCGTTCCCCGTGCTGAAGGGCTGATGGGAGAGACCCGGTGGGGACCCGTTCCGTCAGGGTGTTGAGAGTCGCGGTCCCGCCGCGGAGGTGGTGACGTGGAGGTCCCGGTGATGACCGTTCGGCGGGGTGCCGGAGCGTGGTCTCAGATGACCCGGTTCAGGGCCGAGCGGAGCACCTCGTGGGAGAAGGTCTCGTGGGGGTCGGGAACGTAGCCCTCGGAGAATCGGGTGGAACTGCGCACCACCCGGGTCTCGGCCAGGCGATCCATCACGTCCCTGCGCTCCGGACCGGAGTAGCCGGTGGCGCCCAGGCCCGCCACGGTGCCGATGATCCCGAGCCACAGGGGAATGATCCCGGCCAGCCCGGGAAGGGACCAGCGGACGAGGGCCTGGGCCCGACCC
>JALSTE010000450.1 GCA_026983855.1 Acidimicrobiia bacterium | reverse complement strand
AGCGCGACCAACACCAGGGCCGGGGTCCCATAGCCCAGGCCAAACCGTCCCCCAAACCGAACCCACGACACCACCAGCAGGCCCGCCACGTATCCGGCCACCGCCCCCACCGCGGAGCGACCGGCGACCATGACCACCACCAACCCCGGTACCAGGACGGCCAGACTGCACGGCAGGACGACCGATCTCAGCCCCTCACCGATCAGACCCATCCCCGGCCCTCCCCGGCGCCGTCACCCCTGAATCGCACCATCGGAGGCCTCATCGAGAAGGTAGGCCACGGTGGCCTCCAGTTCGTCGTAGGCGCCCTCACCTATGTGATCGAAACGGATGTCGCCGTTGGCGTCCAGCACGTAGGTGCGGGGCCAGTACGCCGGTGACCCCTGCCAGGACCGGAAGCTCCGCTTGGAGGTGTCCAGGGCTATGGGCCACACGACCCCGAGATCCAGGGCCGCCTGCTGGACCTTCTCCGGGTCCTTCTCGAAACCGAACTCGGGGGAGTGGACCCCGACTATCTCCAGGCCCCGATCGTGGTACCTGGCGTAGATGTCCTGGAGGTGGGGAAGGGTGTTCTTGCAGTTGCGGCAAGTGAAGGTCCAGAACTGCAAGATGACCACCTCGGCGTCGATCTCCGACAGATCGGCGGCTTCGGTCTGCAGCCATCCGTCGATCCCGGTGAGCTCGGGGGCCGGGCCCAGATTGGCCGGCACCACGACGGGCCGGGGCTCGGTGGTGCTGGTGGTCGTGGTGGCGACCGGAGAGTCGGTCGGGGACTCGACCGCCGATGAGCCCGGTGAGGCCGTGGCCCCGGAGGTGTCGGACCCACCACCGGTCACCGCGAACAACAGCAGCGCGCCAGCACCCAGGAGCACGACCAGGGCGAGAATCCGGGAACGTCCCATCGGCCCAGCGAACCACACCCTGGGTTCCTCGGCCACGGATCGACGCCGTTTTCACCAGTTGTTAAGGGATCAGACCCCCGACTGACCGGCGGGACCCAGTGGCGGAGAGGGTGGGATTCGAACCCACGGTGGTCGTGAAACCACAACGCCTTAGCAGGGCGCCCCATTCGTCCACTCTGGCACCTCTCCCGGAGTCCTTGACTTTGGCACACGATCGCGCCGATCGAAAGGCGGAAGCCGCGATTCCCGGGAATGATCCCCGGCCGGTCCGGCGGCCCGGAGAGCCACCGGGGGTCGTGGACCGCGGTTCCCCCGGACGACCCACCGGGAGCCCAGTGGCGGAGGGAGGGGGATTCGAACCCCCGGGACCCGTGAGGGCCCAACGGTTTTCAAGACCGTCGCAATCGTCCGCTCTGCCATCCCTCCGGGAACGAGGCTACCCGACCACCAACCACCCCCGGCGGTGGACACCCCCGACCCGGCCAACCCCCCGATCCGCGCCCCGCCACTGACCGTCAGGACCGGGGAAACCCTCCCGGGGTGTCTAGGAGGTGCCCATCTGACCGCGGATTCCGTCCAGCCACTCCCGGGCCTCGGTCCAGCGGGCATCGGTCTCGGCCTTCACCTCATCACCGTTCTCCAACGCCGTCGGATAGGACCCCAGGAACTTCACCGACGGCTGCTTCATGCGAAGGTTGACCAGACAATCGGCCACCACCTCATCGGACACGTGTCCCTCCAGGTCGACTATGAAGCAGTAGTCACCCAGACCCCGACGGGTGGGTCGCGACTCGAGCTTGGTGAGATTGATCGAACGGGCCGCGAACTCCTGGAGGATGCTCAACAGGCTTCCAGGGGTGTCCCGGCGCTGGTAGATGACCAGGCTGGTCTTGTCGTGCCCGGTGGGGGCCGGAACGCCGTGGCGGGCCACCACCACGAACCGGGTCTGGTTGCCCTTGTGGTCCTCTATGTCGGTGGCGATGGCCTCCAGGCCGTAGAGCTCACCGGCCAGGGACGTGGCGATGGCCGCCGTCCCGGGCCTCATGGCCTGACCCACCTCTCGGGCGGCCTCGGCGGTGGAGGTGGCGGCTGACACCGAGACCGGCCCCAGGGCGGTGTCGAGGAATCTCCGACACTGGGCCAGGGCCACGGGGAAACTGCTGACCTCCTCCACCGCGGCAAGATCCGTGCCGGGAGGAGCCAGGAGGTTGAGGTGCACGTCGATGACCACCTCACGCTGGATGAGCAGGTCCCGCTCGAAGGCCAGGGCGTTGAGGGTGACGTTGACCGTTCCCTCGATGGCATTCTCAATGGCCAGAAATGCGAGATCGGCTCTCCCGTCGGACACCGAGCGCAGGACCTCGGCGAATGACCCCATCGGCATCAGCTCGGCCCCGGCCAGATCCGGCTGTCCAAGCAGGGCCTGTTCGGTGAACGTCCCGTGGGGACCCAGGTAGGCGATGGAGGTGCCGGTGGTCGTCTTGGATGTCACCCCCGGCACGTTAGAGGCTCAGGACGGGCCGTCCGAGTTCAGCCCGACCCCTCGGTCTCCTCGAGGATCTCATCCAGCTTGAGAATGGCATCGGCGGTGACCACGCCCACGAATTTCCCTGACACGTCGGTCACCGGTATCTGCTCCAGGCCCTGGTCCTCCATGGCCAGGGTCGCCTCTCTCAGGGTCATCGACAGGCGGGCGGGTTCCACCCATCGGGCGATCTCGGAGACCTTGACCGAACTCCACTGCGAACGGTCCACGTCGGCGGTGTCGTGCACCCTCACCATTCCGACGTAGCGACCGTCATCGACCACCGGGGCCGAGAGCTCCTTCCGCTTGAGGGCATGGTTCCAGACGAAGTCCGAGAGGCTCATGTCGGGGGGCACGGTGTCCACGTCGGTCCGGATGGCGGAGGTGATGGGCATCCGGAACCTTCGTTCCAGGTGCCCGATACGGGTGTCCCGCTGATTGGCCGACACCGAGGTGGCGCCCACGAAGACCTGGGAGACGGCCACCGCGATCAGCCCCGGGACGACGACCTCGGTGGCTCCGGTGGATTCGGCCACGAACATCACCGCCGCCAGGGGTGTTCGGTAGCCGGCCCCGAGGAAGGCGGCCAGACCGATGAACGGGAAGAGACGCAGGGCGTCGGGATTACCCACCAGTTCCCCGGCTATGCGTCCGGTTATCAGACCGAAGACCGTCAGGGGGATGAACAACCCACCGACACCTCCCGCCCCCAGGGTGGTCGAGGTGGCCAGCATTCTCAGCCCCAGGAGCAGAACCAGCAGGCCCATTGAGTGCCCCGGCTGGAGTACCCACTCGAGCACCGAACCGCCTCCGGCGGGCCCCAGCGCCAGGGGGAGCTCGTACACCTGATCGACCAGCACGACGATGGCGGCCATGATCGCGCCGCCACCGATGACCCTCTGCCAGGCCGGTACATCGTGGCTGATCTTCTTGGCGATCATCACCATGCGGGCGAAGAACACCGATCCCAGGCCGGCCATCAACCCCACCAGGGCCGCTCCCCACAGGTCGCGACTGTCGAAGCGCAGGACCTCACCCTCGGTCAGCCCCTGGAGGATCTCCTTGGCATCGAAGATGGGGGTGGTCCCGAAGAAGCTCACGAAGGTGACGTAGCTCACGGCCGCCGCCACCAGGGCCGGCAGCAGGGCCCGGCGGGCCATGTCGCCCTTGTAGGGGGACTCCAGGGCGAAGAGGACCCCGGTGGCCGGGGTCTTGAAGATGGCGGCCACGCCGGCCGCCGCTCCCGCCACCAGCAAACTGCGGTCGTCCTTGTCCCGGAACAGCCACTTGAGTCGGTGTTGCATGGAGGCACCGATGGTGGCACCGGTGTAGATGGAGGGCCCCTCCAGGCCCATGGCCCCACCCATGCCAATGGTGGCCGCCCCGGCCATGAACCGCGGCGGGAGATGGCTCAGCCGTACCCGGGGTCGGCGATCGTGGTAGGCCGCGATGTACTCCTCGGAGGTCGCGGGATCCAGACCACGTCCGATCACCTTGAGAATCAGCGCCGCCGCCAGCAGACCCAGACCCGGGGCCAGGGCCTTCTGCCAGAGAGGGGCCTCCAGGACGCGGTCCAGCAGCAGGGTGACGGCGGTGAACTCGAGTAGGGCCACGATGAGCCCGGTCAGCAGGCCGAGAATCCCGTAGGCCAGAAAGCGGAGAATCCTGTTTCTCAACCGTGCTCCGTCGAAACTGGGAATGGTGAGGCCGACACCCTGGGAGTGCCGGTCTTCTGTCGGTGTTCTGTCTGTCCGGGTCGGCCGCCGGCAGCGACTCCTGAGGCCATCGAGGGACGACGGACCGCCACTGTACTTCGCCGGGTGGAACCCGCAGATCGCCCCGGAGTCAGGCCTCGATTCCCAGCAGCCGGACCCGTACCGACTCCTCGGAGGCCATTCGCACCGCGGTTCGGGCCAGGGCCGCGGCCCCCTCCACCACCGCCCGGTCGGCGACGGCCCCGGCGGCGTGGGCGGCGAACTCCGGCTGGTGGGGCACCGCCGGGGAGGACTCGATCCCGATCAGGGGATGGATGGAGGGGATCACCTGGGACACGTTTCCCATGTCGGTCGACGCCGCCCCCCGGCCCCCCGACCCGAACCCGGCCGAGGGGGCCAGATCCCGACCCACGGCGGTGGCCTCCTCCTCGTACAGCCTCATGAGGACCGGATCGTTCCGCACCTCGGCGTAGGGACTGGACCCACCCTGGACCTCCAGGGTCGCACCCGTCGCGGTGGCCCCGGCCCGAAAGCAGTCCAGCACCCTCGCCTTGGCCCGGTCCAGGCGGGCCAGGTCGGGAGCCCGGACGATGAAGCGGGCCGCGGTGTGGGCCGGGACGATGTTGGGAGCCTCCCCTCCGTGGGTGACGATCCCGTGGACCAGGGCGTCGGGATCCAGGTGCTGCCGTAGCAGCCCTATGGCCGTCTGGGCGACGGTGAGGGCGTCGGCGGCGTTGATGCCGAGATCGGGGGCGGCCGCGGCGTGGGCCTCCTTGCCGTGGTAGTGCACGTCGAACATGGAGGCGGCGTTCCAGGGGACGTTCCCGGCATCCACCGGCCCGGGATGCAACATCATCGCCGCGTGGACCCCCTCGAACAGTCCGGCCTCCAACATGCGGATCTTGCCTCCGGCGTCACCGATCTCCTCCGCCGGGGTCCCGAAGACCGACACCCTGACCCCCAGTTCATCGGCCACGGCGCCGAGGCCGATCCCGGCCCCCACCGACATGGCGGCGATCATGTTGTGCCCACAGGCGTGGCCTATTCCGGGCAGGGCGTCGTACTCGGCGCAGAACACCAGGTGGAGTGGCCCCTCCCCCCGGGAGGCGATGAACGCGGTGTCCAGACCCCCCACCCCGGTGTCCACCGTGAACCCCTCCTCCGACAGGGTCTCCGCACACCACCGGGAGGAGTCGTACTCCTCGAAACCCAGTTCCGGATGGGCGTGAATCCGATGGCTGAGGTCCAGCAGTTCTCCCTCCCGTGACCTCACGGTCGACTCGACCTGCTCCATGGCGTCCATACGGGGGTTCCTCATCTGCTCTGGGGAGTGGTCCGGGCCCGCGGTTCGGCTGCGGGATCGGTTACCGGTGCTCCTAACATCGGAGTATGGACGATCGTCTCTACTTCCGACAGCTACTCGCCGGAAGGGATTTCGCCACCACCGACCCCGTGGCCCGCCAGATGGCCAACTTCGTCTACCTGATAGGCGACCGGGAGACCGGCGAGACCCTCGTGGTCGACCCCGCCTACTCCGTGACCGACCTCCTCGACATCGCCGCCGCCGACGGGATGAGCGTCACCGGGGCCCTGGCCACCCACTATCACCCCGACCACGTCGGGGGATCGATGATGGGTATGACGATAGAGGGCGTGAGTGAGTTGCTGGATCACGCCGACGTACCCATCCACATTCAGGCCGACGAGGCCGAGTGGATCAAGAAGGTCACCGATCTGGAGGACTCCTCGCTGGTGAGGCACCAATCCGGGGACGTGGTGAAGGTCGGCGACATCGAGGTCGAGCTCATCCACACCCCCGGACACACACCCGGGAGTCAGTGCTTTCTGGTTCGTGGGGGTCTGGTGGCCGGTGACACCCTCTTCCTGGACGGCTGTGGCCGCACCGACCTGCCCGGGGCCGACCCCGCCGCCATGTTCGACAGCCTCCACCACCGGCTGGCCCGGATCCCCGACCGCACCATCCTCTACCCGGGCCACAACTACTCGACCCGGCCGACCGCCAGCATGGGCGAGACCCGCCGGCACAACTTCGTGTTCAAACCCCGTACCGAACGGGAGTGGCTGGCCATGTTCGGAGCCGGCTGAACCCCACGTTCACGTCACCCGACCCGCCCGGACAGGAACCCACCATGAGCACGTCACCGGACCATCCGTCACCATCCATACCCCCATTCATGGACCCGGCTGAGATCACCGGGCTCGGGGAGGTCATCTGGTGTGACGTCCGCTGGTACATCACCGGCCGCGACGGGCACCGGGCATACGTCGAGGGCCACGTCCCCGGTGCGGTCCACGTCGACCTGGACCGCCTGGCCGGGGCCCCCGACGAGGGACGCGGCCGCCACCCACTACCCACTCCGGAGGATCTCGCCGACTATCTGTCCTCCCTGGGTATCTCCGGTCGGGTGCCGGTTGTCGCCTATGACGACATGGGTGGTCTGGTCGCGGCCCGTCTGGTCTGGATGCTGAGGACCCTCGGGGTGGACGCGACCCTGCTGAACGGCGGCCTGGGCGCCTGGGAGGGGCCCGTCGAGACCGGCGAGGTGGAGATCGAACCGGCCCGGTTCGAGGTCCGTGCCTGGCCCACCGATCGCCTCGCCGACGTCCTCGAGGTGGAGGAGCTGAGCCGGATGATCAGCAACGGAACTGATACCGAGGTCACAATCGTGGACGTTAGGGCCCCCGCCCGTTACCGGGGGGAGGAGGAGATGATCGACCCCCGCGCCGGGCACATCCCCGGCGCGGTCAACATCCCGGTGGCCTCCAAGCTGGACGGGGACCGCCGGGTTCCGGACCCCGCGGCCCTTGCCGCCCACTACCGGGAACACGGAGTGGACCGGGCCGACGGGGTCATCGTGTCATGCGGATCAGGGGTGACCGCCTGTCACGATCTCCTGGCCATGGAGCACGCCGGACTCGGCCTGGGACGCCTGTATCCGGGCTCGTGGTCGGAGTGGTGCTCCGATCCCTCACGCCCCGTGGCCGGTGGTGCCGCCACCTGAGCCGTCACCGGCGACGGACGAGGACGTGGACGCCACGGGGCGCGGAGGGAAGGCCTGAAGCGTCACCGGCAACGGCCAACGCCACCGGTTGAACCGGTTCGCGGTCAGGCGGTCTCCCCGTCCCGTTCCGCCCGGGAGATCACGATGTCGTTCCGGAGGAATTGGGAATTGGGGACCAGCACCCTCTCCCCCCCGGCCAGGGACAGCTCGGTGGCCGTCGAGTGGATGGCCACCACCTCACCGGTGCGGTCCTCGATGGTCACCGTGTCTCCCTCGGACAGCATCTGCCGCAGGGCCCGGGCGGCCGCCACCTGACCGGCGACCTCCCGGCTGCCGAACCCGATCATCATCGCCGCCCCGGCCCCGGTGCTGAACAGCACCGCCGCCACGGTGAGGGTGATGATGGTGGTGTCGATACCGAGTTGGTCGGCGGCCAGGATTCCGGCCGCCACCAGGATGGATCCCTTCACGACCGTGGGTACGGCCTTCTGGGCCGCGGCCCCCGATCGGGCCAGGGCCTGGCCCACGGCCCCCCCGGCCAGTCCGGCCACCGCCGATCCCACCATGAGAACGATGACCCCGGTGAGCAGCCGGGGCAGGTAGTCCACGACATCGGTCGGCAGGGTGTCCAGGGAGTCGGGTTTCACGATTCCGAGGGCCACGATCAGCCCGGCCACCACCGAGAGCGAGAAGGCCAGTCCGGCCACGGGCTCGGCCAGACGTTGGAGCAGATCGGGGCGGTTGTCACGGGACAGCAGCCGGCGAACGACGGCGGAGATCAGGGCCCCGACCACCAGACCCCCGACCACGGCCACGGCCACCCACAGCCACTTGTTCATCTATGTCTCCAGATCCGCGGCCCCGGCGCCGCTGTCCCGACCGGGGCGGCGTGACCGCCCGGTCTCCTCGGTGATGGATGGGTACTCATGATCGGGGTTCCTCGGGCGGCTCCACCAGGAGCCTGGCGGTTTCAATGCTGACTCCCATGAGTCCGGCCAGGAGCTTGAAGTCACGACGGGCCAGGAGGGCGGCCTCGATCCTGTCCTCTATCCGTTGTTCGAGTCCAGTGGGCGGGGCCAGAACCTCCTGCAGGGCCAGTTCCACCTCGGAGGTCTCCACGGCCTCCTCCGCGGTCATGGCGTCCAGGGCCTCGAGCTCATCGGCGCAACGCTCACAGTGGGAGACGTGCTCCTCCACCCCGGCGTCGGGCTCGGCGCCGGGAGGGGTCTCCAGCCATTCACGGAGGCGACGGGTGGACGGGTGCAGGAGAGCCATCACTTCCACCCCTGGAGCGCGTGGGACAGTTTCCGGCGGGCCCGGAACAACCTGGTCTTCACCGTGGGAAGCGGCAGATCCAAGGTGGCGGCGATCTCCTCGTAGCTCTGGTGCTCCAATTCTCGCAGCACCACGATGCTTCGGGACAGGTCGTCGAGCTCATCGAGGGCCCGGGTGAACTCGGCCATGGCGGCCCGATCCTCGGCGTCACTCTCAACCGAACGCCGGGCCTCGCGCTCGGGCAGGGTGTTCGGATCGGCGAGGACATCCCGGCGTCTGCGCAGGGTCGAGATGGCCGTGTTGTGGGCTATTCGCAGCACCCAACTCCGCAGTGAACTCTCCCCCCTGAACCCGGGAAGGGCCTGCCAGGCCTTCAATAGGGTGTCCTGGGTGACGTCCTCGGCCAGGGCCGGGTCCCTCACTATGGAGAGGGCCACCCGGTAGATGGCCGAGGAGTACTCCCGGACCAGCACCCGCAGTTGCTCGGCCTCGTCCAGATCCGCGGTGGGGGTCGTCCCGACCTGTTCCGGCGACACCGGAACCGCTTTCACGTCCTCTCGTGTTGTGCGATGAGACTTGGTCAAGGATCTGATTCGGATCGGGAGTGTCGGACGGATCGAGGCGGCTGGTCGCAGCCACCTCGCCCGGGATCGGATTCCGATGTCGACCGACCTCAGAAGGTCCGATGTCGCCGCCATGGAAACAGGACGCCGTGATGTCACCCAAGGTCGCGAAGTCGCAGCGATACCGGGTTCAGCTTGCCACGTGGAGATGCCGGGACGTCCATCCGGGAAATTCGCGCGACTCCACGGACGATCATCCGTCCCCCACTCGGTAGGAGCGGACCGGGACTCCGGCCCCGCTCACCAACCGACGACAGAGGAGTACAGCACACATGCTCGCGATCACCTTCAGACAGGGCATCGAGGATGCCTGGTCCAACGTGGCCCAGTTCATCCCCAAACTCATCGGGGCCCTGATCATCCTGCTGATCGGGCTCTGGATCGCCCGGATCATTCGCAAGATCGTCCACCGGGTGCTGACCCGGTTGCGATTCGATCAGGTCGTCGACCGCTCCGGTCTGGGGACCCATATCGAGCGGGCCGGATACGCCGATTCGGCCCTGCTCCTGGCCAAGGTCATCTACTACGGGGTGGTCCTCATCGTGCTGAAGTTGGCCATCGGCGCCTTCGGCCAGAGTGACATCCAGGACGCCCTGGACTCCATGTTGGCCTTCATCCCCAAGATCTTCGTGGCCCTGATCATCGTGGTCATCACCGGGGCGGTGGCCAACGGGGTGCGGAACATGGTCTCGCCCGCTGTCGCCCACCTGGACTACGGAAAGGCCATCACCCGGGTGGTGGTGGCCGCCATCTGGACCATCGGGGTCTTCGCCGCCCTGGACCAGATCCAGATCGCCCAGGACATAGTCGACACCCTGTTCAAGACCCTCGTGGCCTCACTGGGGGCGATACTGGTGATCATGTTCGGCGTGGGCGGTGTCTGGGCCGCCCGGGACCGCTTCTGGCCCCGGGTGTTCGATCGTATCGAGGGGCTGAACCGCCCCGACTCCACCGAGTCCTGAGTCCCCCGACCGGTGACGGGAGCCCCACCCCCCCGGGGCCCCGCCACCGGCCGTGCCATGCCCCCCACCCAACCAACCCAGGCTCCACAACCACCGGCCGTGCCATGCCCCCCACCCGACCAGCCCAGGCTCCACAACCACCGGGCCCGCCACGGGCTATCGTTCGGACATGAGGCTGTGTGCGCACATGGGCTGCTCGGCCCCGGCCGAGGCGGGGGTGCTCCACGACCCGCGGACCCGCACCGTCTGGCTGGTCGAGATCCCCGGTGACGACCACCTGATGACCGCCATGTGCACCTCCCACGCCGACACCATGGTCGTTCCCCGGGACTGGGAGATCGAGGACCTTCGCGACGGTCACCCCCGTCTGTGGGTCCTCGCGGACTCCACCGTCCCCGCCTCCCGAAATCGGTCCCCACGTCGACACCACCGGGTGCCGACCTCTCTCCAGGGGCCCCGCTCGGAGGCCACCCTCTGGCCCGAGATCGGCCACGGCGACCGGCCCGAACAACCGGCGGTCGACCCATCGGAGGCCCGGACGGCCTCGGAATGGGTGGGCGATCCCGCCGCCCGCCACAGCTCCCTGCTGGAAGCCGGCGCCGACACCCCCCTACTGGCTCGGGCCTTCCGGGCCTCCCGGGCCAGCTAGCCCCCTCGGGAATCCCCGGCCTCCGGAGCCGACCGATCCCGCGGCGACCTCCCGGCCCCCGAGGCCAGGACCTCCTCGCGGACCTGCCGCTTGAGGAGCTTGCCCGAGGCGTTGCGGGGGAGAGCGTCGCTGCGCAGGTGGATCCGGGTCGGAACCTTGAAACGGGCCAGGCGTTCGCCCACGTGGGTGGCCACGGCCTCGGCGTCGAGATCGAATCCGGGTCGCACGACCACGACCGCCGCCAACTCGTCGCCCAGCCTCTCGTGGGGAAGACCGAAAACCACCGCCTCCCGGACGCCGGGGTGCTCATAGAGGGCGTCCTCCACCTCCACGCAGTAGATGTTCTCCCCCCCACGGATCACCACGTCCTTGATTCGGTCGACTATCCGCACCGTGCCGTCGGCGTCCATGACCGCCACATCACCGGAGTGCAGCCAACCGTCGGTGATGGCCTCGGCGGTGGCCTCGGGCCGGTTCCAGTATCCCCGCACCACGTTGGGGCCCC
>JALSTE010000449.1 GCA_026983855.1 Acidimicrobiia bacterium | reverse complement strand
ATCCCATGAGGGGCCGTCAATGTCGGAGATGTCACACGCGGAGGGAACAAAGTTCGCCATGGTGGGCCGAAAGTCCCCTGTGCAAGTGCCGTACACGGCCGTAAAAAGGGGGTAGGCGGACAGCCTCCCCCCAGGAAGCGGCCCTCCTCGCTCAACCACGATCCGACCGGAAGCGGCCCACTGGAGCCCCCGTTCGGCAGAGAGTCGGAGGTATCTGATGGCGAAACGGCTTCTCGTGCTCGGAGCCGGCGCGGCCGGAACCATGGCCGCCAACAAGCTCCGCAGGAAGCTCGACGAGAATTGGTCGGTGACCGTCGTCGACGCCGACGACGAGCACCACTACCAACCCGGATATCTCCTGCTGCCATTCGGTGAGTACGAACCCAGCGATCTGGTGAGGTCACGGCGCTCGCTGCTGGATCCGGCCGTTGATCTCGTCTACGGCGAGATCGACCTGGTGGAACCGGACTCCTCCTCGGTGAGGCTGGTCGACGGCCGGACCCTGGAGTACGACCAGCTGATCATCGCCACTGGTACCCATCCCCGCCCCGAGGAGACCCCCGGACTGGACTCCGAGGAGGCCGGGGTCTCCATCCACAGCTTCTACACCCTCGAGGGTTCCATCGCCCTGAGGGACGCCCTGGCGGACTGGGAAGGCGGCCGCCTGGTCATCAACATCGTCGACATGCCGATCAAGTGCCCCGTCGCCCCCCTGGAGTTCACCTTCCTGTCCCACGCCTTCTTCGAGGACCGGGGAATGGCCGACGAGGTCGACATCACCTACGTGACCCCCCTCCCGGGAGCCTTCACCAAGCCGGTGGCCTCCCGCTTCCTCGGTGACATGCTCGACAGTCGGGGAATCTCCGTGGAATCCGACTTCTACATCGAGGAGGTCGACGCCGGCGGCCACCGCCTGGTCAGCTACGACGAACGGGAGGTTCCCTACGACCTCCTGGTGACCATCCCCCTCAACATGGGTGCCGCCTACATCGGAAGGTCCGGGCTGGGGGACGAACTCGACCACGTTCCCGTCGACAGGCACACCTTCCTCTCCCGGGACCACGACAACATCTTCGCCATCGGGGACGCCGCCAACCTGCCCACCTCCAAGGCCGGTTCGGTAGCCCACTTCTCCGTTGACGTCCTCACGGAGAACTTCATCGATCACATAGACGGTCGGCCGATGCGTCACCGTTTCGACGGCCACTCCAACTGCTTCATCGAGTCGGGCCACGGCCGGGCCAGCCTGATCGACTTCAACTACGACACCGAGCCCCTGCCGGGCAAGTACCCCCTGCCGGGCATCGGTCCACTGACCCTGCTGGGTGAGACGGAGATGAACCACTGGGGAAAGCTCCTGTTCCGGTCCATCTACTGGAACGTCCTCATGCCCGGCCGTCCTCTGTTCGTCCCCGCCGACATGAGCATGCTCGGCAAGATCCCCCAGGAGGCCTGAGCGCCGTGCCCTCCCCCGAAACCCCCACCTCCGGTCTCTCCCTGGAGGACAAGATCGACCTGCTGACCGAGCAGGTGGCGTCCCTGACGGCCCGGGCCGAACGCAACGACCGCCAGAGTGAGTGGATACGGGATCTGACCCGGGATCTCCGCCCCGTCGGGTACGGAGCCACCGACCTGGCCACCCGCACCCTCGCCGATTACGACGACAAGGGCTACTTCGAGTTCGCCCGGGCCCTGGGAGGGGTCCTGGACCAGGTGGTCACCGGGTTCACCGCCGAGGAGATCGATCAACTGGGCCAGAACGTGGTCCTCATCCTGCGGACGGTCAAGGAGATGACCCAACCCGAGGTGATGGGCCTGCTCAGACAGACCGCCACCGCGGTGCAGGAGACCGAGCACGAGATAGCGGGGCAACCCACCAAGCCCCCATCCCTGTTCGCCATCGCCAGGCAGCTACGCGATCCCGAGGTGCGGATCGGACTGGATCGGGCCCTGGGCCTCCTCCGATCCCTCTCCGCCGGGCCCGCGACCCGACCACCGACCTGATGGGTCCACCGGTCCCACCAGCGATTCCCCACCACCACAGGAGGCACTGAGAATGTCCACCACCACCATCGCCGGCCACGAGATCGAGGTGAACGAGGAGGGATTCCTCACCGACCCCGACCAATGGACACCCGAGATGGCCGAGGCCCTGGCCGCCCAGATCGGGATCAACCTCACCGATGAGCACCACCGGGTCATCGACTTCCTCCGCAAGGACTTCGCCGAGACCGGCGAGACGCCCACCCTCCGCCGGGTCACCAAGGTCGGCGGCTTCCCCACCAAGGAGCTGTTCAAGCTTTTCCCGAAGAAGCCGGCCAAGAAGATGGCCTACATCGCCGGGCTGCCCAAGCCCCACGGTTGCGTCTGAGATCAAAACTCCATTGGCCGCCCACCAGTGGCCG
>JALSTE010000448.1 GCA_026983855.1 Acidimicrobiia bacterium | reverse complement strand
CCGACCGAGCAGTGACCTGGCTCCGGCGTCGGAGGCGGCGGTCTCGCAGGCCCGGGACATCAGCTCGAGGGGCTCGACGGCCCCACCCAGGTCCTCGGGTCGGTGGGAGAGTTGACCGACCCCCACGAGAACGGGGGTCCGGGGGTCGATCCCCGTGTGTCGAACGCCGCTCACAGGCAGAGTTCGGCCATGAGGGCCAGGACCTCGGGGGGGCCGCTGATCATCAGGGTGGTCACCACCGACTCCTCCCAGGCGGCGAGGTCGTCCCTGATCTTCTCCGGTGGCCCCACCAGGGCCACCTGGGACACCAGCTCCAGGGGGATGACCGCGGCCGCCTCCCGCTTCTGCCCGGCCAGGTAGAGGTCCTGGACCCGGTCGGCCACCTCGCCGTAGCCCATGCGGACGAAGACGTCGTGATGGAAGTTGGCCCCCTTGGCCCCCATTCCGCCCATGTAGAGGGCCAGCATCGGGCGCATGGCGTCGGCGGCGCGGTCCATGGCCTCGGTATCGGCGGTCTCGGTGGGGAGGACCGTAACCGGGCAGACCACCTCGAAGTCCCGGGGGCCCCCGCTCCGCTCGAATCCCGCCGCCAGGGCTTGGCGGTAGTGCCCGTCGGCATGGGGGGACATGAAGAGGGGCAGCCACCCGTCGCATATCTCGGCCGCCAGGGCCACGTTCCTGGGTCCCTCGGCCGCCAGGTAGATCGGAATCCGGTCCCGTATGGGGTGCACCGTGGGTTTGAGCGCCTTACCCAGGCCGGTTCCCCCGGGGAACGGCAGCTGGTAGAAGTCGCCGTCGAAGGTCACCGGGGCCTCGCGGGCCACCACCCTTCGGATGATCTCGACGTACTCGCGTGTCCGGGCCAGGGGCCGGGGGTAGGGACGGCCGTACCAGCCCTCGACCACCTGGGGTCCCGAGGCCCCGAGACCGAGGATGAAACGCCCCCCGCTGAGGTGATCCAGGGTGATGGCCGCCATGGCGGTGGCGGTCGGGGTCCGGGCCGACATCTGGGCGATGCCCGTGGCCAACTTGATGGTCTCCGTCGACGAACCCCACCACGCCAGGGGGGTGAAGGCGTCGGAGCCGTAGGCCTCGGCGGTCCAGAAGGAGTCGTAGCCCAGTTCCTCGGCCCTCACGATCTTGGCGGCGGCATCGGCGGGTGGACCCGCGCTCCAGTACCCGGCTCCGGTGGCGAGTTTCATCGGCTCTCTCTCCTGGTGGGTGTCCCCTGACCCCCAGATAAGACCCGCCGGACCGCCGGGGGGCAAATCGGGACCCCCTCGGGAAGGGGCCCGCCCCCCGGCGGGTTTCACGACCCGTACGGGAAAATCCGGTCACGGCCTCTTATCCGGGGAGGGTGTCGTGCCGAATGTACCGAGGGTCCTGAGTTCCTCCGGTGCCTGACATCGGAGCCGGCCGTGGTGCGACCACGTCGCGAGATCAGCGGCCGGGAGATCGACCGGGTGTCCGGTCGGGGATCGCACGAGGAAGTGCCATCCCCGACCGGGCCGGTCAGGTGCTCGGTGATCATCGCCGGGGTGTCGGGGAGGGGCCCTCCTCCCGCCTCCCATGCCGGTCGGGTGGCCCGGTTGGGAGACTCCCGGTCAGCTCGTCGTCGCCGGTCGGCTCCGGTTCACGGCCGATATCAGGGCCCGGAACGAGGCGGTGACGATGTTGGGGTGCACCCCCACCCCCCAGTTGGTGCTGCCGTCGGGGGTCTCGACCTCGACGAAGGCCGCCGCCGTGGCATCGGCTCCCGAGCCCATCGAGTGCTCCTGGTAGTCGACGAGGGTCACCTGAATCCCGGTCTCCTTCTCCAGGGCTGCCTTGAACGCCGACAGGGGTCCGTTGCCCCGACCGTTGACCGTCTGTTCCCTCCCGTCGACGGTGATGGTGGCCTCCACCTCGGCCTGATCGGAGGTCATGGAGTCGAAGCTGCTGCGGTGACCGACGTAGGAGAACGGTCGGGTCGTGTGGAGATAGGTCTCGGCGAAGGTCTTCCAGATGGCCTCGGGCATGATCTCCCCACCGTCGTCGGCGATGGACTGGATGATGCGGGAGAACTCGATCTGCAGTCTCCGGGGGAGGTCTATCCCGTACTGGCTCTTGAGAACGTAGGCCACGCCTCCCTTGCCGGACTGGCTGTTGACCCTGATGATGTCCTGGTAGGTGCGTCCCAGGTGGGCCGGATCCACCGGCAGGTAGGGCACCTCCCACACCTCGTAGTCCTCGTCGAGGGCTTCGAGGCCCTTCTTGATGGCGTCCTGGTGGCTGCCGGAGAAGGCGGTGTAGACCAGGTCACCGACGTAGGGGTGGCGGGGATGCACCGGGATCTGGTTGCAGTGCTCGGCCACCCGGCGGATCCGGTCGATGTGGCTCAGATCCATCTCGGGGGCGACACCCTGGGAGAA
>JALSTE010000447.1 GCA_026983855.1 Acidimicrobiia bacterium | reverse complement strand
CTCCCCCACCAGGCCGCCCTCCCCCACCAGGCCGCCCTCCCCCACCAGGAACGTCCGGGTCATGTCCGAGCGGTAGCCCTCCACCATCGCCCCCACGTCGATGATCACCGTCTCCGGGCCCTCCGATGATCCGTCGCCGCCGATGACCCTCCCCGAGGGACGGTGGTGGGGTCGGGCGGCGTTGGGACCCGAGGCGACGATCGTCTCGAAGGCCGTCCCATCGGCGCCCAGATCGACCATGCGACGGTCCAGGAGGAGGGCGAAATCCCTCTCGGTGGGCCGCGAGACCAGTTCCCCGGCCACCTCGGCCAGGGCCCGGTCCACGATTCGGGCGGCGGCGGCGATGCGGGCCACCTCGCCGCGGTCCTTGACCCGGCGGATCCCCTCGACCAGGTCCGACGTGGGCACGACCGAGCAGTGGGGCAACCACTCCCCGCTGATGGTCCGGGCCCGGGCCCAGCTGACGTGCGGGGCCTCCAACCCGACCCTGGACCCCCGCGGGACCAGGGAGGCGATGACGCCCGACTGGTCGCTCGAGTCGACGACCTCGAGGACCACCGGTCCCTGGGCCCGGGCCGGCGTGATCTCTTCGGAGGCCTGCTCGGCGTAGCGGCCGTCCGTCACCAGGGTGAACTCCGAGGGGGACACGACCAGGCTGCCCGCCGAGCCGGTGAAACCCGTGAGGTACCTGATGTTGACCCCCGAGGTGACGATGAGGAAATCGATCCCCGCCTCCTCCAGGGCGTTGAGGACGCCCCCACGGCGACGGGCCATGTCGAATCCCGGTAGCTCACCGGGGGCCGGGGCGGGGTTCACCCGGAACCGGCCCCCACCGCCGCCCTCACCGCCAGGGGGTACCCCACCCCCCCGAATCCGGCGATGGTGCCGGTGACGACGGGCGCCACGACCGATACCCGCCGCCAGTCCTCACGGGCGGCGGGATTGGAGAGATGCAGTTCCACCGTGGGCCCCTCGAAGGTGGCCAGGGCGTCGGCCAGGGCCCGGGAGTAGTGGGTCAGTGCCCCGGGGTTGATGATCAGGGCCCCGCACCTTCCCCGGGCGGTGTGGATCAGGTCTATTAGGTGGCCCTCGTGGTTGCTCTGGTGGTGCTCGAGCTCCCACCCCAGGCTCTCGGCCTCGGCCCGGGCCGCCTCCACGTGATCGGCGAGGGTGGCGCGGCCGTAGACCTCGGGCTCCCTCTCACCCAGGAGGTTCAGGTTGGGTCCGGAAAGCAGCATCACCACGGGTCGGGACATGGGCACCTCGGGTCGTCGGACCCCCAGATTGCCAGACCGGCCCTCCCCGGCGCAGACCGACGGGCCCGGCGGGTCCGGGGCGGGTGTGCCGGGGTCACAGCACGGCGTCGAGGGCTCCCCGCAGGACGCCCGGATCGATACCGGTCACCGTCTCCACCCCGGCCGGGCCGTCCAGCACCAGGGTGACACCGCTGAGGGCCTTCTTGTCCCTCCCGAACAGGTCCAACAACTCCTCGGGGTCCAAACCACCGGGGATGCGGTCGGGCAGCCCGTGGGCGGCCACCACCCGACGGTGCTCGGCCACCCGAAGGTCGTCGATCCGCCCCAGGGCCCGGGCCACCTCAGCGGCGTAGATCAGCCCGATGGCCACCGCCTCACCGTGGCGCAGATCGAACCCCCCGGCGATCTCCAGGGCGTGGGCCAGGGTGTGGCCATAGTTCAGGGTCGCCCGGGACCCGGACTCGCGTTCGTCGGCGGCCACGACGGAGGCCTTTATGCCCACGCACACCGCCACCCGGGTCGCCATGTCCATGGTCCGGGCGCCGTCCCCGGCGGGATCGAGCAGCTCCCCTCCCCCCAGGAAGTGGTACTTGGCGACCTCGCCCATCCCCGAGGCCAGCTCCCGCGGTGGCAGGGTGGCCAGGGTGGCCGTGTCGCACACCACCGCCGTGGGCTGCCAGAAGGCCCCGACCAGGTTCTTCCCCTCGGGCAGGTTCACCCCGGTCTTGCCACCGATCGCGGCGTCGACCTGACCCAGAAGGGTCGTGGACACGTGCAGCACCCTCGTTCCCCGGTGGTAGACGGAGGCCGCGAATCCGACCACGTCGCTGACCACACCCCCACCCACGGAGACCACCAGGTCCCTCCGGTTCAGACCGGCCCGGACCCAGCGGCGGGTGAGCTCCTCGACCGTGGACAGGGTCTTGGCCCCCTCTCCCCCGGCGATGGTGACCACCTCGGGCTCGGATCCCAGGAGGTTCCCGAGACTCCCCGCCACCGTCTCGGCCACGTACCGCACCGGTTCCTGGGTGACGACGGTGGCCCGACGCACGTCGCCGGGCACCAGCCCGGCCACGGCGGAGACCGCGCCGTCGCCCACCACGACCGGATAGGACCGGTCGCCCAGGCCCACCTCGATGACGTGCATCCCCGCCGCCGGATCAGGCTCGATCACGGGCGTCCCGCGGTCCGGGCCCACCTCGGTCACGGGCTGCTCCGCCGCCGGATCAGTTGTCTCCGCCGGGGACATCGGCCTCCTCCCCTCGTGTGGTGGGGGCCCAATGGTATTGGGGCGCCCCGGCCCCGACGTCGATGGCGGCCAGGGCCTCGAGCACCCCCAGGGCCACGGCGTCGGGATGGGCCCCGGCGGCGACACTGATGGTTGCCGTCTCCCGGTACCAGGGTTCCCTGGCCGCGAGCAGTTCCGCCATCGAGGCCCGGGGGTCGGCTCCGAGGAGGGGACGTCGGGCCGATCCCGACGGGGTCACCCGGGCCACCAGATCGGACAGGTCCACCTCGAGGAACACCACCAGCTCCGGCCGGAGTCGTTCGCGGGCCGCCGCGGTCACGATGGTACCCCCACCCAGGGCCACCACCAGGGGCGCCTCGCGCCCCAGGACCCGTTCGAGGGTATTCGTCTCCAACCTCCGGAAGACGTCCTCACCGTCCTCACGGAGTATCTCCGCCGGGCTCCGGCCCCCCAGGCGGTCGATCTCGAGATCCAGGTCCACGAACTCCCGCCCCAGGATCCGGGCCAGGGACCGACCGACGCAGGTCTTGCCGGCGCCGGGCATTCCGGTGAGGATCAGGTGCTGGGGGGACATCGGTCAACACGGTAGGGCCCCGGGGCCCCGGTCCCACGGACGGGGTGACCTACTTGAGGATCTCCTGGCCCTCACACAGCCCCCAGGTAGTTGCCCAGATGGACCTCTCCGGGGGGTGACCTACTTGAGGATCTCCTGGCCCTCACACAGGCTGAACTGGCTGTCCCCGAACAGGAACTCGCCGCACCCCGTCCCCTGATCGAGGGAGACGACCTGGTAGGACTCGGCGAACACGTCACCCTCCCTCACCTGGTACACGACGCCGGAGACCCTCACGGTGGCGACGGTCCCCTCGGAGTCGGCGAAGATCTCGAGCAGGGCCACCGACTCGGCCCGACCCGGATCCTGGACCACGGGCTGGGTGGTGGTGGTCGTCGCGGCCCCACCACCGGAGTCGGTGGGTGTGGTCGTCGTCGTGACCCCCGAACCGTTGCCGGTCGGGGTCGAGGCCGGCTCGCCGACGGTGTCGGGAGGGCTGTTCACCGGGAAAACGCTGGGGGGTTCGAACGGGTTCTTGCCCCCGAACACCTCGAAGGTCTCCACCACGGCGGGACGGCCCGAGGGCGGCTGGGCAGACACCGACCCGGCGTTGGCGACCACCACCCGGGCCGGGGCGGCCGGGGTGGGTTCGGGATCAGCCGATCCCCGGTCGGCCAGGGCGGGGACGAGGGCGTACACGGCGAACGCCAGCAGGGACGCCCCGGCGGCCAGCTTGAGGGCCACCCGGCCCCGGGAGGGGGGGTTCTCCGGCAGCATCGGTGTGGGGGCTAGGGGTTCAAAGCTCATGTCAGGCTCCCGCTCCGGTGTCGGGCGTGGGGGAGGCCTCCGGAACCGAGGGATCGGTGGGTGTTTCGGGGGTTGCCATGTAGAGACGGCCCGAGATGGTCAACTGGAGATTCGGGGGACCGATCTCCACGGTGTCCTCGGAGTTGGCCGAGACCACGGTGATGTTGCTGATCGACATGATCCGGTGCATGGCCTGCAACCGGTTCACGAAATCGAGCACCTGGTAGTAGCCACCGTTCCCGGTCAGCTGCACGTCGATGACCTGCAGGCCGGGGATCGGTCCCGGTGCCGGTTCGTTGGCGGTGGCGGTGAGGAACTCCAGGCCCGAGGCCGCCTCGGCGTCATGGGCGGCCAGGAGGAAATCGGCCAGCCCCGGGCTGTCGGGTATGGCGGTCCTGAGATTCTGGACCTGGCTCTGCAGGGCCGGGAGTTCATCCCGGATCACCTCGAGACGGCTGAGCTGAACCTGCATCTGGTTGATCTGCTGGGTGGCCTGGTCGGTCCGCTTGCGCGCCGCCGCCAGGTCGCCTCCCGCCGGCTTCCACATCAACATCCACCAGGCGAGAACCATCACCGCCGCGATCCCGCCCAGCGACAGGGCCATTCGACGATTCATATCCGGATCCCTCCCGGTCGCTCCACGGGCCGATGCGGCCATTCCAGGCGTGCTGACATCACGACCCTCCGTCGTTTCCGGTGGAGACCGGATCGGCCCCCGATTCACCCGGCGCCGGTTCCGCGGTCGGATCCGATCCGAGCAGGTCCACCGAGGGCCCCTCACCCGATTCCAGATAGTCGGCCAGGCGATTGGAGGCCGCCTTGTCCGTTAGGGTCCCCGATGAGGCGAAGGTGGCCTCGCTGAGCTCGCCGAACTCACCCTCGGGCTTGCGCACCGATGAGGGCAGCCACAGCGACGACACTGAGTCGAGGGCCTCCACCCTCAGCAGCCACCGGGCCGAGGAGGTGTGGTCGAAGCCCTTGCCCGAGACCGTGAACGTACCCGGATCCAGGTCGTCGGGGGCCGAGCCCACGAAGCTGGAGAGCCAGACGTCGTCGGGCATCACGGTCGCCACCTCCTGGATCAACTTGCTCCAGGCCACGTCGGTCGACAGTGCCTCCTCGACGAGGGCACGCCGCTGCTGGACCTGGCTCTCGAAGTCCGCCACCGGAATCAGCTCCGCGATCTGACTCTGGAGTGAGGCCATCTCGGCCTCGGCCCCGGCGGCCTTCCTCTCGGCCACGTCGACCTGGCTGCGGCGATTCGATCCCAGCCAGAACAACCCGGCGGCCAGGAGCATCAACCCGGCCCCGGCGGCGGCGACCTGACGGTTGCGTTCCTTGCGCTCCCCGATCTCGGGGGGCATGAGACTGAGACGGCGGGCCCCCTTCTCCACCGGACGACCGGCCAGGGCCAGCCCCAGAGCCACCGCCGACAGATCCTCGGCCTCCCGGAGCTGTTCGGGCGTGAGCCCGGTGGAACCGATCTCGAAACGGGCGAAGGGGGCGCCGATGACGACGGGGACCCCGGTGCGTTCCGCCAGCCGGCTGGAGATACCGGCCAGGCGTCGGCCACCGCCGATGAGGACGATCCGCCTCAGGGGAACGCTGTCGGGCTGGGTGCTGTAGAACTCCAGGCTTCCGTTGATCTCGTCCACCATGGTCATCGCCCGACGGGCGACCACCGTGCGGACCTGCTCGAGGGGCGGATCACCCTCGATTCCCAGCCCGGCCCGCCGCTTGAGGGACTCGGCCTGCTCCAGGGTGATCCCGAACTCGTCGGCGATGGCCTGGGTGACCTCCTGGCCGCCCATCACCATGGTGCGGAGGAAACGGGGAATGCCGAACTCGTGCACGACGACGGTCGTGATTCCCGCACCGATGGAGACGATGGCCTCGGCCCCCGACGCCCCGGGTTCCAGATCGGCGAAGCCCGAGACGTCGGCCAGCGAACGGAGCAGGGCGAAGGGCACCAGGTCCACCAGGGATACCTCGAGCCCCGCCTCGGCCACGGCCCCGAGCAGTCCGTTGACCAGGCCCTTCTGGGCGGCCACGATCAGGACCTTGAGACGTTCGGCTCCCTCGGCGTCGAGGAAGCGCTCGAGCACCTGGTAGTCCAGGATGGCGTCCTCCAGGGGGATCGGGACGAGTTCCTGGGCCTGGAACTCGATGGCCGAACGCAGGTCGGCGTCGCTCATGGCGGGCATCTCGGTGGGTCTCATCACGACCCTCTGGCTGCCCACGCCGACTATCACCTTCTTGGTGGAGAATCCCGTCTCCCGCCACAGGCGCTTGATCGCCGCCCCCACCTCACCGGCGTCGACCACCTCACCGGCGACGACCGCCCCGGGCCGTAGGGCCACCTGACCGAAGCGCACCACGGTGATCGCCTCAGCGCGGCCCAGCCGCAGCTCCGCCGCGGTGACCGCGTGGGTGCCTATGTCGAGACCGACGACCTTGTGGCTCACCACGACCTCCCGATCCGCGGGACGGCCCGGTGCGGGCTCCCTGTCTGTGTTTTGCGTGCTGTCGACGCCCGGGTGAACACCGATGTCTCCCTCGTGGTCGGCACAACCGTCGGGCGCGCCAACCTGTGACTGTCAGGACACATCTCAGGTCGTCTCCGTTCCGATTCTGATAAGGCCCGGGGACCGCGGACCGTGATCCGCCCCCGTTCCGTTCCCGTGGTCGGTCGCCGGGTCACAGGCTCAGGTAGGCGTCGATGAGGGGCTGACCGGCCACCACCGCCACCAGGGCCCCCAGGGCCAGGAAGGGACCGAACGGGATCTTGGTGCCCCGACCCCGCCCGGTCGTCAGCAGCACCGCCGCCCCGCCGAGGGCCCCGGCCAGGAAACCGAGGAACAGCCCGACGGCGACGTGACCGGGGGACAGGTAGCCGAGGTGGAGTCCGATGTAGCCGGCCAGGCGCACGTCCCCGTAGCCCATGCCACCCGGGGCCACGAACCAGATCACGAACAGCACCACGAATCCGATGGCGGCCCCTACCGCGGCCCACACCAGGCGACGGGGATCACCGTCGAGGCCCGCTCCGACGGCCAGCAGCACCGCTGACACCGCCCAAGCCGGGAACAGCACCGCGTTGGGGATCTTGCGGGTGTCGATGTCGATCCCCGAGAGGGCCACCAGCACCGCGGCGAAGAACAGATAGGCCCCCAGAACCCACCTGAGCCCCACCGCCAGACTCACGGCCACGAACACCAGGGCCGTGACCAACTCCACGAGGGGATAGCGCCAGGCGATCGAGGCGGAGCAGTTGCGGCACCTGCGTCCCAGCAGCAGCCAGGACACGACGGGCAGGTTGTCGTACCAGGCGATGTGGTGGTGGCACCGCGGACACGCCGAGGGAGGCCTGATGACCGACGTTCCCCGGGGGACCCGATGGATGACGACGTTGAGGAAGGATCCGATTATCAGCCCGTACAGGCCGGCGATGGTGGCGACCACCATCCCCCCGTCGACCGTCCCCGCCCCGGCTTGCGCGCCCCCGACGCGGCGAGGCCCGCCCCCCGGAGGGGGCGGGCCTCATCGTTCAGGACCCCCGGGGGAGTCCCTTTCGCTTCCGGTCTACCACTCGGCGGCGAACGCCACGTTGGCGGTGTCGTCACCCTGGCAGTTGCCGGCCGCACCCTGGGCCCGGGAACCGTAGGTGGTCCCGGCGGTGGCGGCGGCGTCACCGATGTTGTCACGGATGTAGAAGCAGATACCCGAGTCCGACATGGCGGCCAGGGTCACCACCTTGTTGCCTCCCGAGACGGCGGCGCTCACCGTCTTGGAGTCGGCCGAGGCGGCGTTGCCGGCGACGAAGGTGAGGCTGGGCTCCACCGCGCCGAGGGCGGCGGCGGTGGCACCGGAGTAGTCACCGTCGTCGGCGTACAGGGTCTTGGCCGCGGTGAGGGAGTTGCGCAGGTTGGACTGCGAGGCCCGGTCCTGGGCCCTCTCCCGGGCGCCGAGGAAGGTCGGCACGGCGATGGCGATGAGAATGGCGATGATGAGAACGACGACCATCAACTCGATGAGAGTGAAGCCCTCTTCCTCGTCGCGCCGCTTCTGCAGCTGAGCAAGCATGTGAATCTCCGATTGTTCAATGGATGTGCCGCCACGGAGGTGGTGGCAGTCAACCCATCGGAGTCACTCTCGGTGGCATTGAGAGGTTTTCGGGGATTTCTTCCCCGGGGAGTCCCTACTGGATCAGGTTCACGATGTTGAACATCGGCATGTACAGGGCCACGACCATGCCCCCCACCGTTCCACCCAGCACCACGATGAGCATCGGCTCCAGCAGGGAGGTGAGGGCGTCCACGGTGGCCTCGACCTCCTGCTCGTAGAAGGCCCCCACCCGCTCGAGCATGGTGTCGACCGCACCGGTCTCCTCGCCCACCGCCAGCATCTGGGTGACCATTGGTGGGAACACGGGGTGGTCGGCCATGGGGGCGGCCAGTGACTCCCCTCCCTTGACCCGGCGCTGGATGTCGCGCACCGCCCGTTCCACGACGTCGTTGCCCACCGTTCCCGAGGTGATCTCCAGGGCCTCCAGGATGGGCACACCGGCCCTCAGGAGGGCCTCCATGGTGCGGGAGAAGCGGGTGATGGAGGTCTTGTGGATCAGACCACCGAACACCGGCACCTTCAGCTTGAACGCGTCCCACGCCGCCCGACCGCTCTCGGTGGCGATCCACCTCCGGAACAGGAACGTCGACACCACCACGATCCCGATCACCAGCAGGATCCAGTTCTTGATGATGTTCGATGCCCCGATCAAGAGACGCGTCGGGAGGGGGAGGGTGCCACCCAGCGAGGAGTACATGGCCTCGAACATCGGCACCACGAAGATGAGCATGCCGGTGATGATGAGGATCACCAGGACCATCACCGCCACCGGGTAGGTCATGGCCGACTTGATCCGGCCCCTCAACTCCACCTGCTTCTCGATGGTCCCGGCCAACTGCAACAGCACCAGGTCCAGCACACCACCGGTCTCGCCGGCCCTGACCATGGCCACGTAGAGACGGTCGAAGATCTTGGGGTGCTTGGCGATGGCGTCGGAGAGGCTGTTGCCGGTCTCCACGTCGGCCGCCACCTGGCGGATCACCTCGGCCAGGGGCTCGCTCTCGGTCTGGTCGGCCAGGATGTTGAGGGCCCGCAACAGGGACAACCCCGAGTTGATCATCGTGGCGAACTGGCGGCTGAAGATCGAGATGTCCTTGAGCTTCACCCGGTCGGAGAAACCGGGGATCTTCAGCTCCTTCTTCAGGGCGGAGTTGCCCTCCTCCTCGATGGCGATCAGGGCGAAGCCCATCTCCCGGAGCTTGTTGGCCACCAGGGTCTGGTTCTCGGCCTGGATCACGCCCTCGACGATCTGGCCGTCTCGGTCCCGGACCCGGTATGCGTAGTTCGATGCCATGGGTGGGCCCTCAGCCCTGGGTGATCATGCGCTTGAGGTCCTTTTCGTTGATGCAGCGATCGACCGCGTCATCGAGGCTGATTGATCCCCGTTTAACCAACCGGGCCAGGGACTGGTCCATGGTCTGCATCCCGTAGGAACCGCCGGACTGCAACGAGGAGTAGATCTGGTGGGTCTTACCCTCCCGGATGAGGTTGCGGATGGCGGGGGTCACCACCATGATCTCCGAGGCCACCGCCCTGCCCTTGCGGTCCATGCGGGGTATGAGCTGCTGGGTGACCACCCCCATCAGCGAGGAGGCCAACTGCACCCTGATCTGCTGCTGCTGGTGGGCGGGGAACACGTCGATGACCCGGTCCACCGCCTGGGGGGCGTCCTGGGTGTGGAGGGTCCCGAACACCAGGTGGCCCGTCTCCGCCGCGGTGAGGGCGGTGTGGATGGTCTCGAGGTCCCTCATCTCCCCGACCAGGATGACGTCGGGATCCTGTCGCAGCACGTGCTTGAGGGCCGAGGAGAACGACTCGGTGTCCTCCCCCACCTCCCTCTGGTTCACGATGCACCTCTTGTGCTGGTGCAGGAACTCGATGGGGTCCTCCACGGTCATGATGTGGGCGGCCCTCTCGGAGTTGATGATGTCCACCATCGAGGCCAGGGTGGTCGACTTGCCCGAACCGGTCGGTCCCGTCACCAGGACCAGCCCCCGGTGCAGGGTCGTGAACTGGGCCACCGACTCGGGCAGCCCGAGGTTCTCCAGGGGGATGATGGTGTCGGGGATGGTCCGCAGGACCGCCCCCATGGAGTTGCGTTGCAGGAACACGTTCATCCGGAAACGGCCCTTGCCCGGTATCGAGTGCGAGGTGTCCAGCTCGAGATCCTTCTCGAAGCGTTCCCTCTGCTTCTGGGTGAGGACGTCGTAGAGCATCCGGCGGATCTCCGAGGGGTTCATCAGCGGAAACTCGGTCAGGGTCTTGATCTCACCGTTGACCCGCACGGCGGGAGGCAGGCCGGCGGAGAGGTGGAGGTCCGAACCGTCCAGGTCCAGGACCCGCGACAGCAGGTCGTTGAGATGCAGGTCGGAGCCCTCGGCGGTCTCGTCCCGCAGGCCGTACATCCGGTCGAGCTGCTGGAGGATCTCCGAGCGGACGGCGATACAGGGCCGAACCGGATAGCCGAGGGCCTTCTCGATGGCCGAGACCGCCTCGGCGTCGCCGGGGTTCTCCATGGCCAGGAGCAGGACCTCGCCCTCGCGGTCCACGACCAGGGCCCGGTGCATCCGGGCCAGGTCCTCGGGGAGCATCTTCTCCAGATCGGGCCGGACCGGTTGCACGGCCAGGTCGATGAACGGCACCCCCACCTGCTGGGCCACGGCGGCGATTATGTCCTTCTCCCCCACCAGGCCCTCGTGCACGAGGATGCCCGACATGGGTGTTCCCTCGCGGATCTCCCGCTCGAGGACCACCTCGAGCACATCGCGGGAGAGGACCTTCCGCTCGATCAGCAGTTCCCCGAGTTGGCGCGACGACGTCTGAACCATGCTGGCCATGTCGGCCACGACCCGAGGGGTTCAAGGCCCCCTAGGGCTGGGGCTCCCGGGACCGGATGCCCGCCGTCAGGGCCCCGGCCATGGCCTCCAGGGGGGCGGGCTCACCGGTCCACAACTCGAACGCCAGGGCCGCCTGGTGCAGGAGCATCCCCGAGCCGTTCACGGCGGTGACCCCCCGGGCCCGGACCGCGGCCATCAGCGGGGTCTCCCCCGGGTGGTAGATCAGGTCGGCCAGGATCTGTCCCGGAGCCATGAGGTCGGCGGGGAAGGGCAGCGGATCCCGTCGGGGGTCCATGCCCAACGGGGTGGCCTGGACCACCAGATCGGCCCCGGCGATGTCGGAGACCCGACCCACCCGCCCGGCGGCACCGGCCAGGCCCGCCGCCCGGGCCGCCCG
>JALSTE010000446.1 GCA_026983855.1 Acidimicrobiia bacterium | reverse complement strand
CTGGTGGCCGGGACCTGCTGGGTTAACTGCTTCTTCGTACGGGACCTCAGGGCCCCCTTCGGCGGGGCCCGGAAATCGGGGGTCGGAAGGGAGGGAGGCGACTGGAGTTTCGACTTCTACGCCGACATCAAGAACACCGTCACCTCCCCCGACCACTGGACGGTGTGAACCCCAGATCTACACCGAACCCCAGCCCCCGACCACCGGACGGCGTGAGGGCCCGCCGCCCACCGGGGTCGTTCCCCCACCCAGAGCTCTCAACGGCACCGAGATGAGTCAGCCGAGGTCATTCACGGGATCAGCGCCCGGGGTGTCGATCTCCTCGAGGGTCCGCAGGATCCGTCTCAGGTAGGAGGCCATCTGATCCCGTTCCACTGGGCTCAGGTCCCGGGTCACCAGGGCCTCGTGGCGGTTGAATCGGGGCATGATCTCCTCGATCACCCGGTGACCTTCGGGGGTGAGGTTCACCAGCACCCGCCGACGATCGGTCTCGTTGGGCCGCCTCTCGGCCAGGCCCTTCTTCTCGAGGGTCTTGAGAACACCCGTCAGGGTGCCCCCGCTCACCCCGATCTGTCCGGCCAGCTCGCTGGACTCCTGTTCGCCCCACACCCTCAGCACGAACAGGGCCACGAACGCACTCCAGGAGAGCTGTCGGTCCGACAGCACCGACTGTTCGAAGTGATTGCGCACCGCGGTTGCCGCACGAAAGATGTTGGAAACGGCTGAAAGGGCCCGGAAGTCCAGGTCCATGGATCCCAGGGCGTTGACGACGTCTATTTCGGCCTGGCGCATTCCCGCCGCCGAGGTGTCCGCAAGTCCACTGGGCATAGACCCACGAGATTGCCACGTCACGACCCCCTGCGCCCACACCCGACACCATTTCCTTTGGGACCCAACGACTAGGATCGGTCGGTAGGATGCCAGCGACTCCGGCTCGGGAGTCATGGCCCGGTCGACCAATCACCCGGAGTCCACTGATGAACCAGCCCCTGCCCATGATCATCGGAAGTGAGCGCAGAGACTCCGGGACGAGGATCGAGGTCCGGTCACCCTACGACGGGACACCGGTGGGCAGTGTGGCGGAGGGAACACCCCGCGACCTCGATGACGCCGTGGCCGCCGCCGGTGAGGTTCTGGCCGCGGGACCACTCCCCGCCCACCGGCGGGCCGAGATCCTCGACCGGGCGGCGGTGACGATCGCCGCCCGGGCCGATGAACTGGCCCGTCTCCTGTCACGCGAGTCCGCCAAGCCGATAACCACGGCCCGGGGGGAGGTGGCCCGGGCGGTCGACACCATGAGGTTCTCCGCCGCCGTGGCCCGCACCCTGGGTGGAGAGCTCATCCCCATGGACGCCTCCAGCGCCGGCGTGGGCAAGATCGGTTTCGTCCAGAGACGGCCCATCGGGGTCGTCGCCGCCATCTCCCCGTTCAACTTCCCCCTGAACCTGGTGTGCCACAAGGTCGGGCCGGCCATCGCCGCCGGCTGTCCGGTGGTGCTCAAGCCGGCCTCGGCCACACCACTCTCGGCCCTGGCCCTGGCCGATCTCCTCATCGAGGAGTGCGGACTGCCACCGGGTTGGCTCAACGTGGTCCCCTCTCGGGGATCGGTGGCCGAGCACCTCGTTGAGCACCCGGACGTGGCCATGATCACGTTCACCGGCTCTCCCGAGGTGGGCTGGGGAATCAGGGCCCGGGCCCCCCGCAAGAAGGTCAGCCTGGAGCTGGGCAACAACTCCCCGGTGATAATCGAACCCGACTCGGACTGGGAGGGGGCGGCGGCCCGGATCAAGATGGCCGGCTACTCCTACTCCGGTCAGAGCTGCATCTCCACCCAGAGGGTCTACGTCAACCAGGAGATCATCGAGGCGTTCACCGCCCGGCTGCGGGAGGAGGTCGAGTCCCTGACCGTGGGTGATCCAGCCGACGAAGCGACCGACGTCTCGGCCCTGATCGATCCCGGTGAGACCGATCGGGTGCGCCGCTGGATCGACCGGGCGGTGGCCGGCGGAGCGGAGATCGTCACCGGTGGCCTACCCGGTCCCGACGGGGTACTCCGTCCCACGGTTCTGTCAGGGGTCAGCCCCGACATGGACGTGTGCCGCAGGGAGGTTTTCGGTCCCGTGGTGTCGGTGATCGGCTACGACGACCTCGATGAGGCCCTGGCCCTGGCCAACGATGGTGACTACGGGCTGCAGGCGGCCATCTTCACCGGGGATCTCGCCAAGGCCCTCAGGGCGGTTGAGGTGCTGGACTACGGTGGGGTGCTGGTCAACGAGACCCCCACCTGGAGGGCCGACCACATGCCCTACGGGGGTGTCGGCGACAGCGGCAACACCCGTGAGGGCCCCGCCTACGCGGCCCGGGAGATGACCGAGGAGAAGCTGGTGGTGATCCAACCCTGAACCACCCGGGGCGGCCGCCGACCGCACCGCCCCGACGACCGCACCGCCCCGCCGACCCGTACGAGCCAACCGGAGGACGCCGCCATGCCCACAGTGGGAGAGACCCTGACCCTCGCCGATCTGGAACGGGATCCCGATGGAATCCTGGCCCGGTTGCGCCGGGAGGAGCCGGTCTCGTGGATCCCGTCCATGAAGATGTGGCTGGTGACCCGCTGGGCCGACGTCGAGTACGTCGACAACCATCCGGAGTTGTTCAGCGCCCGGACCGAGCCCTCCTTCCTGGCCCGGGCCCTGGGGCGCAACATGCTGACCCTCGACCCGCCCGAGTCCACCCGGGCCCGGACCGCCATGCTGCCCTCCTTTCAGCCCCGTGGGGTCTCGGGAAGGTTCGCGGCCGGGGAGCTGGCCGAGCTGGCCGATTCCTTCATCGACGCCATCGCCGATCGGGGGGAGGCCGACCTGATGGCCGACTACGCCGCCCCCCTGGCCTCGGCCTCACTGGCCCGGGTGCTGGGTATCGACGCCGAGGGTTGGGAGAAGGTCTGGGACTGGTGCCGGGGGTTGTGCACCGATCTGGCCAACTTCGAGGACGACCCGGAGCTGCGGGCCGTGGGCGACGCCGCCCGAGACGATCTGGGTGAGGTGCTGAACCGCTATCTGGACGAGATCGACGACCACAGTGGGGACTGCGCCCTGGCCGATTTCGTGGGGGCCCGCCCCGAGGGAGGCCCCCTCACCCGCGAGGAGATCATCAACAACGTCCGCCTGATGATCTCGGGGGGCATCAACGAACCCGTCGACGGGATAGGCCTCCTGGCCATGACGGTGATGGCCGACCCCGAATTGCGCTCCCGCCTGACCGGGAACCCGGCGCTGTGGCGTCGGGCCACCGAGGAGGCCCTCCGTCTCTACACCCCGGTCGGCACGATCACCCGCCAGGCCTCCGTCGACACGGTTCTGGCCGGCAGCGCCGTGGCGAAGGGGGATCTGGTGTCGGGGGTGCTCAGATCAGCCAATCTGGACGAGGCCCGTTGGTCCGATCCCACCCGCTTCGACATCGACCGTCGTGAGGGCGGCCACGCCGCCTTCGCCCTGGGTGACCACCGCTGTCTGGGCGAGTGGCTGGGCCGTCAGGAGGTCCGGGTGGGAACCCAACGCCTCTTCGAACGCCTCGAGGGACTGAGACTGGCCCCCGGCGAGGTCCCGGTCCTCACCGGCTTCGAGTTTCGGGGCCCGACCTCGCTGCGGGTCGTCTGGGACCGAGTGAGGTACCCGTGAGCGGCGGCGGCGAGCGACCCGGGGAGGACGAGGCCCCGAACCCTCGACGTTCACCCCTCATAGGCCTGACCGGCCGGACCCGGACCTTCGCCGACATGGCCGGGACCGCGGACTCCCTGGCGGATCGGCCCCTGGAGATGTTCGTCCGGGACTACTCCCGTCAGGTGGCCGAGGCCGGGGGAATTCCGGTCCAGTTGGCCTTCGACGCCCCGGCTGCGGCGCTGGTGGCCCGACTGGACGGTCTGGTGCTGACCGGAGGAGCCGACGTCGAACCCCGTCGATACGGGCACGAACCCCACCCCGAACTCGGACGGGTGGAGCCCGACCGAGACGCCTACGAGATGGCGCTGCTGGAGGCGGCCCTGGCCGCCGACCTCCCGGTTCTGGGAATCTGCCGCGGGGCGCAGGTGATCAACGTCTTCGGGGGCGGAACCCTCGAACAGCACGTCCCGTCCCATTCCCGCTATGACGTGGATCCCTCCGGGTTCGTCCACCACGTCGACATCGAGCCGGACTCCCTGGCCGCACGGGTCTACGGCCCCTCCATCACGGTCAACAGCCTTCACCATCAGGTGGTTTCCCGGGTCGGGCGGGGGTTGCGGGTCTCCGGAAGGGCCGGGGACGGGACCGTGGAGGTGCTGGAGTGGCCGGGACGGGACGTTCTGGCCGTTCAATGGCACCCCGAGATGCTTCCGGGACGGGACCCCGCGTTCCGCTGGCTGGTGACCGCGGCAGCCGGTGCGGCCGGGAAGGCTCAGGAAACGGCCCGGGTGCCCAGGTAGGCCTCGATCACCTTGGGGTTCCGCTGGATCTCCGCCGGGGTGCCCTCGGCGATGATCCTTCCGTGGTCCAGTACGTAGATCCGGTCGCAGACGTTGGTGATGAAGTGCAGGTCGTGGTCGATCACGATGACCCCGGCCCTCAGCCGGGAGGCGGTGTCCCGCACGTGGCCGATCATCACCGCCGACTCCTCGTCGCTCATGCCCGAGGTGGGTTCGTCCAGAAGCAGGAGGGTGGGTGACATGGCCGCGGCCCGGGCCAGTTCCAGGCGCCGCTGACTGCCGTAGTCGAGATCGGCGGCCGGGCGGTGGCGTTGATTCCACAGACCGGCCATGGCCACCAGGACGTCCACGTCTATCCGGGGACGGTCACCGCGGTACCTCTCCCCCGCCATGGCCGCCACCGCCACGTTCTCCCTCACCGGGAGTCCCCCGAACAGCCTCAGGTTCTGGAAGGTGCGGGCCAGACCGGCACGGGCGATCTCGTGGGGTGGAAGATCGGTCAGATCCCGATCCCCGAGTCGGATCGAGCCCGTGGTCGGTTCCACCACCCCGGTGATGATGTTCAGCAGGGTGGTCTTGCCGGCCCCGTTCGGACCGATCAGACCCACGATCTCGCCGGGACGGGCCGTCATGTCCACACCGGCCAGGGCCCGGAATCCCCCGAACTGAACTCCCACGTCGTGAACCACGAGGGCGGGACCGTCCGGAACCCGCTGCTCAGTCGGCTCTATGGCCGGAACCGTGGGAGGAGGATCGTCGGCGATCCGGGGGCGGAAGCGGCCGGCGAGCTGATCGATCTCACCGGAGGGGATGATCCCCTCTGGTCTCATGAGCATGAAGAGGAGCATCGCCCCACCGAGGAAGAGAAGGGACAGATTGGGGCGGAGCAGCCATCCCAGTCCGGGGACGTTGACGTCCCCTCCCGCCAGATAGCGGGTGAATTCGTTGCCCACGGTGATCACCACCACCCCGAGAACAGCGCCTGTGACACCCTTGCGTCCCCCCACGATGAGCATCGCCAGCGTCAGCAGGGTGTAGTCGAAGTAGAAGAACACCGGGGTCATCGACCCCAGGGACTGGACCCTCAGCGAGGCCCCAACCGCGATGATCACCACGCTGGCCAGCAGGGCGATGGTCTGGGGAGGAACCAGATTGATACCCACGGCCCCCGCCGCGATGTCGTCCTCACGCGCCGCCTTGTTCCACCGACCCACCCGGATCTCGGAGAAGAGACGGGTCCCGACCAGCGACAGGGCCAGCACCAGGTAGATCCAGAAGCGGCCCCGGAGGCGGGGAATGAATCCGAGGCCGCCTCCGCCGTCGGTGAGATCGGTCCAGTTGAGCGACACCTCGTGGACCACGAACAGCAGGGCCAGGGTGATGATGGTGGCGGCCACGGCCCCGGACTTGGCTCCCGAACGGGTCAGGGCCAGACCGACCAGCACCCCCACCAGCAGGGCCACGAGGATGCCCACTCCGGTGGCGACCAGGGGGTGCAGGTGCACTCCCGCCACCCCGAACGGGGCATCGGGTATCTGGGCCATCTTGCGGGAGACGGGCATGGTCAGCACCGCCACGCTGTAGCCGGCGAAGGTTCCGAAGGCCGTGTGCCCGAAGGAGAGAATGCCGGTGTTGCCGATGAAGAGCTGGAGCCCCAGCACGATGATGGTGTTGATGAGCATCTGGGTGACGAGGATGTCGCGGGACCCACCGCCCGATGCCGCGTAGAGCAGCCCACCTCCGACGAGGAGGACGAAGAGGACCATCGCCCCGGCGATCGCCCTCAGGTAGCGGGATTGGTCACTCAACGGGGGACACCCCCTCCACGGTTCGGTCCCCGATCGGAGACTCCGCTACGGCGAGGCGAGGCACTCAACGCTTCAGACCCTCTCGGCATGTCCGACCCGGATGAAGCCCTCGGGCCGGAAGATGAACAGCACCGCGATCAGGGCGAAAACCACACCATCGGTGAGCCCGGTGAGGCCCTCGGGGAGTATCCACGCCCTCACCATCACCTCGGCCAGGCCAAGGGCGAAGCCGCCCAGAACCGCACCGCTGAGACTGCCCAGGCCCCCGATCACCGCGGCCAGGACACCGGGCAGCAGGATGTCGAGACCCATACCGGGTTCGGCCTGCCCCCGCCTCATCAGAATCATGACCGCCGCCACCCCGGCCAGCAGGCCGGAGAGGGCGAAGGCCCCCGAGATGACCCGGTTGGCCCTGATGCCCATGAGACGGGCGGCGTCGAAGTCCTCGGCCGCCGCCCGCAGGGCCACACCGAACATCGTCCTCCGCAACAGGTAGGCCACGGCCGCCAGGGTGACCGCGGTGACCCCGATGACTATCAGGTCGTAGATCTCCAGGGAGATGCCGAAGACCCGCACGGTGTTGAAGATCCATCCCGGTTTGTCGAACTGACGGGGCTTGGTGGACACCCACATCGAGAACCCCGCCCTCACCACGATCGCCACCCCGAACGAGGTGAGCAGCATGGTGAAGTCCTCCGCCCCCCTGACCCGGCGAAAGGCCACGAACTCGATCACCACCGCTGCCAGGGTGGAGGTCACCAGAGCCGCCAGCGCTATCAGCCACCAGCTCGTGCCGTGAATGGCGAGCCAGTACGAGACATAGGCACTCACGGTGATGACCTCACCGTGGGCGAAGTTGACCAGGTGCATGACCCCGAAGATGATGGCCAGACCCAGGGCCAGCAGGGCGTACCCGCTGCCACGGCCCAGACCGTCGATGAGCTGCTGGATGATGTCGGTCAAGGTTGCCTCTTCCTCCGGTGTCCGCGCCCGCCTGCCGACCGCGGGCCGCCGGACCCGGGCCCGGGTTCAGGTCTGTTCACTTCCGAAGTAGGCCGAGACCAGGTCGGTCCGCTCCCGTAGTTCGGCCCCGGTTCCCTGGTCGATGATCTCCCCCGACCTCAGCACGTACGCCCGGTCGGCTATCTCGAGGGCCCGTTGGGCGTTCTGCTCCACGATCAGCATGGTCCTCCCCTCGTCCCGCAGTCTGGCGAGTAGCTCGAACACCAGGTCCACGAGGGTGGGGGCCAACCCGAGCGATGGTTCGTCCATGAGCAGGATCTCCGGATCGCTCATCAGGGCCCGGGCGATCGCCAACTGCTGGGCCTCACCGCCGGAGAGGTATCCGGCCGAGGTGGTCCACTTCTGCTCGAAGAGCGGGAAGAGCTCGACCATCTCCCCCAGTCGACGTTCACGGGTGGCCGAATCCAGGGTGATGCCCGCCACCAGGAGATTCTCCCGAACCGTCAGATCGGCGAAAATACGCCGGTGCTCGGGCACCAGGGCCACCCCCTTGGTGATCATGGAGTCCGGGCTGGAGCCGGTGACGTCCTCTCCCCTAACCAGGACCTGACCCGAGGTGGGCCTCAACAACCCGATGACGGTGTTCAGCAGGGTGGTCTTACCGGCCCCGTTGGGGCCGATGAGGAAGACGACCTCACCGGCCCCGACGGTCAGACTGGCGTCCCGCAGGGCCCTGATGGCCCCGTAGCGGGTGGTCAGGGACCGAACCTCGAGTTCTGGGGTGCTCACTGGTCGGGATCCGGTCAGGGCGTGATCTTGGCCGCCAGGGTGATCTGACCGTTCTCGATGCGGTGGATGAACACCGGCTTGATCGGGGTGCCGTTGGTCCCCTTGTAGGTGACGGCCTCGGTTACCAGCTCCAGGTTCTCGAAGCTCTTGATGGTGTCGGCGATGGCCGCGGGGTCGGTGCTGCCCGACACCGAGGCGGCGTCGGCCACGATGAGGACCGCGTCGGCGGCCAGGGTCCCGAAGCTGACCGTCTGCAACTGCTCACCCTTGGCGGCGGCGTAGGCATCCAGGAAGGCCTTCATCCGGGTGCCCTCACCGGGGAATCCGTGGGTGGTGTAGTAGACACCCTCGGCCAGATCCCCGGCGTCGAGGATCCCGGTGGCGTCAAAGCCGTCGGCCCCGATCACCTCGATGTCGATCCCGGCCCCCTTGATCTGGCCCAGCAGGTTGCCCATGAAGGGCATGATGTTGGCCGTGTAGAGCACCTGGGGGGCCTCCGACAGCCCGGCCATCTCGTTCACCTGGGCGGAGTAGTCCTCATCACCGATGGAGTAGGTGTAGTCGGCCAGGACCTTGCCCCCACCGGCCTCGAACGCCGTCTTGAACATCGCCGGGTTCTGCTCGAAGTAGGGGGCGTCGGGTGAGGAGAACGTCACCGCTGTCGTCCACCCCTGGTCCAGGGCGAACTGGGCCGCGGCCGTGGCCTGGGCCTCGTCGTCGAAGGCGGTCAGGAACGAGTTGATGCTCGCATCGGAGAGCACCGCCTCGGTGGAGGCCACGAACAGCACCGGAACCCTCCCGTCGACGACCTGCAGCAGAGGCAGTCCGAAGTCGGAGAACGGAGGACCGAGGATGGCTGACACCCCAGCGTCCAGCAGGTCCTGGGCGGCCCTCTGGGTGACGTCGGGGTCGCCCTGGATGTCCTCCACGATCACCTCGACGGGCTGGCCGTTGACCCCACCGGCGCAGTTGATCAGCTCGGCCATGTAGGCGGCCGCCTTGGCGCCGGGGCCGTCGGCGTATCCACCCAGCTCGGAGAAGTCGGCGGCGTAGCCGATCTTGAGCGGATCACCTGACGGGGTGGCGCAGTTGCCGGAGTCGGCGGCGGCCAGCACCGTGTCGACGTCGAGTGGCGCACCGGCCGCCGATCCACCGTCGCCGCCGCTGTCGGAGGTCGCGGTAGTGGTGGTGTTGTCGGCGGGCGCCGACGTGGACTCGGTGGTGGTGTTGCCCCCGCTGTCACCGCAGGCCGCGGCGAACATGGCGATGGCAAGTATGAACGCGAGCCAGGCCCGTTTCCTCATTGCTCCCCCTCCAGGCAGTTGAACAGACGCGGTGACCATAGCAGGTCATTTGGTCACGAACGATTCGGCTGTGCCTGCTTGCGGAACCTCCCCCGCAGATGGGCGGGACCGCCCCACCGCTCAGACGGAATCGAAATAGCGGCCGGTCTCCCAGTCGGTCACCGCCCGGCGGGCCGCCGCCACCTCGGCCCGGGCCGCCTCGCGGTAGTGGTGCACCACCTCCCCACCGAACGCTTCCCGGCAGCGGAGACTACGACCGAATCGCGCCGCCGCGGCGCCCAGGTCCGGGGGGAGACCGGTGGCGCTCTGCTCGTATCCGTTTCCGATCGTGGGGGGACCGGGCTCCAGGCCGCTCTCCAGGCCGTGGACGACGCCGGCCAGCACCGCGGCCAGACCCAGGTGTGGGTTCAGGTCGGCCCCACCCAGACGGTGTTCGATCCTCAGGGCCGAGGGGGTGTGGCCCACCACCCGGAACGACGTCGTGCGGTTGTCGTGTCCCCACTGCAGACCGTTTCCGGCGAACTCCGGATGGGCCAGGCGGGTGTAGGAGTTCACGTTCGGAGCCAGGAAGAGCATGGTGTCGGGGGCCATGTCGATCATCCCGGCCAGGGCCCGCCTCATCGGAGGGGCCATGGCCCCGACGGGATCCGAACGCAGCCCGGCGGCCTCGGCCATGAACACCGGATTCCCCTCACCGTCGATCAGGGACAGATGGATGTGGCACGACGAGCCGGGCTGATCGCCCTGGGGACGGGCCATGAACGTGGCCGTGTACCCGTTGGCGGCGGCGAAGTCCCTCACCGCCATCTTGAACACCGTGTGGCGGTCGGCGACGGTCATCGGATCGGCGTGACCCAGGCCGAGTTCCCACTGGCCCAGGCCCCACTCGGCCTGAGTCGACTCCACCTCGATCCCCGCCCCGGCCAGTGAGTGCCTGAGTCGGTGGAAGAAGGGCTCCATGTGGTTCGTTCCACCCAGGGCGAAGTCACTGCGCACCACGGTCGTGGGCCTCAGCTCCCGGTGTCCCGCCCGCCGGAGTTCGGAGGGAGGGCCCTCGTAGAGGTAGAACTCGAGTTCGGTGGCCACCACGGCCCTCAGCCCCAGGGCGGCCAGACGGTCCACCTGCCGTCTCAGGATGCTGCGGGGTGCGGCCGCCACCGGGGGGCCGCCGGGATACTCCACCACCTCGGCCAGACAGAGGGCGGTTCCCGCCAACCACGGCAGGACCCGAATGGTGGCGGGGTCGGCCACCAGGGTCATGTCGTGCCATCCGGTGTGGAAACCCGTCCACTCCTGCCCCACCAGGGGTTCCTGGGTGACGTCCCACGACAGGGCCGCGGTGCACACCTCGACCCCGGTGTCGACGGCCCTCTCCAGGTGACCGACCGGTATGCGACGCCCGAAGAGGGCCCCGGTCATGTCGGGGGCGGCCACCATCACCGTCTCCACACCCAGCGAGGCCAGGTCCCCGGGGTCCACCGGCCCGCGCCCGATGTCATTCCCCATCGCTGACCCCCATCATGATCCTCCGGTTCAGAGGTGACCGAAGCGGGCCCCCGGAGCCGGTCACCGGGTCATCCAGCCACCGTCGACGGGCAGTTGCACCCCGGTGATGAACGAGGCGTCGTCGGACAGCAGGAACGCCACCGCGGCGGCCACGTCCTCGGGTTCCCCCACCCGGGGCACCAGCAGACGGCGGCTCATGAACTCCATGGCCTCGGTGGACCGGATGTCTCCCCCCGGCACGAAGTTCGTGCCTATGGGCCCCGGGGCCACGCAGTTCACCCGGATCGAGTCGTGGGCCAGCTCGACCGCCAGGGCCTTGGTGAGCATCTTCACCCCTCCCTTGGAGGCGTTGTAATGCACCTGACAGCGACCCGAGGAGCTCACCACGATGTCGGCCTCGATGGGGG
>JALSTE010000445.1 GCA_026983855.1 Acidimicrobiia bacterium | reverse complement strand
GTCCGCCACCGTCCCCGCTTGACGGCGACCCCGCTTTCGTGGGCAAGTTATCGGGGCCGTCCGGGGCGTCGAGGGAAGGGAGGGCCGCTGTGAATCGGGTCGAGCACACCGCGGCCCGGGCCCGCCGATCCCCCCTCCGGAAGCCCGGTGTGGGCCCGGTGGCGGGGGATCGGAGGAGGGCGGTGGAGCCCCCACTCCGGAGTGCCCGTTGGGTCGTACCCGCCCTGCTGCCGTTGGTCGCCCTGGCCGCGGTGGCCGCCGGGGCCGGTCCCCTGATCGGGGTGGCGGTGGGGATGGGTTCGACCGCCGTCGCCGCCGCCACGTTGTATCTGGTGGAGCGGAGGATGGCGGTCGAGTCGAGGGCCCTGGCCGAGGCTCTGCGCATGAACCGGCGCTTCGCCACCGGATTCGACAACGCCCCCATCGGTATGGCCCAGATCGACGCCCGGGGGCGAATCCGCCGGGTGAATCCGGCCATGGTCGCCCTCGTGGAGAGTTCATTGGACGACCTGGGGGCCCATCCCTGGGCGGCTCTGATCCACCCTGATGACCGCGGGGGCTGGGAGGAGAGGATCGGTTCCCTGGTGAGGGGGGAGGTCCTCTCCATCGAGGCCAGGGTGCGCTACGTGCTGCCGTCGGGGGAGGTGCGGCCGGTGAGGGAGAGCATCTCGGCCCTGGACCGCAGGACGGATCCCGACCGCAACTTCCTGGTCCAGGTGGTGGACCTGACGGCCCAGACCATCGCCGAGGAGGAACTGCGCCACCAGGCCCTGCACGACTCGCTCACCGGTCTGCCCAACCGGGTGCAGGCCCTGGACCACCTCCGGGAGCGTCTGCGGGAGGCGGAGGGTACCGGACGGGCGGTGGCGGTGGTCTTCGTGGATCTGGACCGCACCCGCAGCATCAACGAGGGGTTCGGTCACTCCCACGGGGACGCCCTGATCCGGGAGGCGGCGGACCGCCTGCGGCGTGCGGTGGGCGACCAGGGGCTGGTGGCCCGTTTCGGCGGTGACGAGTTCGTGGTGATCACGGATCGGATCACCTCCCGCAGCGCCCTGAGATCCCTCAGCCGTGGTGTCCATCGGGTCTTCTCCGAGCCCCTGGTGCTGGACGAGGGCCCGATCGGGCTCACGGTGAGCATCGGGGTGTCGGTGGGTCTCGGTGGTGAGTGCACGGCGGAGTCCCTGCTGGGTGACGCCGACACCGCGGTCTCCCGGGCCAAGAGGGCGGGCCGGGGGCGCACCGAGCACTTCGTGCCCGAGATTCGGCTCCAGGCCCAGCTACGGGCCGAGATGGAGCAGGACCTGAGGATGGCCGTCGAACGTCGGGAGTTCGAGATCCACTACCAACCGGTGGTTGATCTGGCGACCCGGGAGGTGGAGGGACTCGAGGCCCTGGTCCGCTGGCGCCACCCCCGCCTGGGTCTGCTGGAGCCGGCGGCGTTCCTCCCGGTGGCCGAGGAGGCGGGGATCCTGGATCGGATGGACCTGGCGACCCTGGCCGGGGCCTGCGCCCAGATGGTGGCCTGGTCGGAGCGGATCCCGGCCGCCTCCCGCCTGCACCTCTCGGTGAACTGCTCCTCCCGGTGGTTCCACGAGGGAAGGTTGGGTGAGACCCTCGCCGAGGTGCTGGGGGCCACCGGCATGGATCCCCGGCGTCTCTGGCTGGAGGTGACCGAGACCGAGCTGCTCAACGACTCCGAGGCCACCGTCGCCGCCTTCGAGGAGGCCCACCGCCTCGGGGTGAGGGTGGCCATCGACGACTTCGGCACCGGGTTCTCCTCCCTGGCCTACCTGTCCCGGTTCCGGGTGGACCGACTGAAGATCGACCGCAGCTTCGTGCACTCGGTCCGCTCCAGTCGTTCGGGTGCGGCGATAGTCGCCGCGGTGGTCGACCTGGCCGGGGCCCTGGGGGTCCCCACCGTGGCCGAGGGAGCCGAGGACGAGGCCGATCTGGCGATCCTGACCGAGTTGGGAGCCGACCTGGCCCAGGGGTTCGCCCTCTCGCGCCCCCGCTCCGGTCACGAGATCGAACAGGCGTTGCTGGCCCTGTGAGAGGGGAGGAGGTCCGATGAGGATGGGGGAGTTCGAGAACCACGTCCGACGCTTCCTCGACCGGGTGCCCGCGGAGATACTGGCCCTGGACGTCGACGAGGTGACCCGATCGGCCCGCTGGCAGCGGGCCCTGCAGGAGGCGGGCCTGGCGGGGATCACCCATCCCCGGCGCTTTGGCGGTGGGGGTCTGACCCCCGCCCACCAGGAGGTGTTCGACCGTCTGTCGGTGGGGCGCAACCTGCCGACGTCACTCCACGGGATCGGTGTGGGCATGGTGTACCCGACCCTGTTGGAGCACGGTGGGGACGAGCTCCGGGAGAGGTACCTGACGCGACTTCTACGGGGGGACGACCTCTGGTGCCAGCTCTACAGCGAA
>JALSTE010000444.1 GCA_026983855.1 Acidimicrobiia bacterium | reverse complement strand
TGAGGTCCCGACTGGAGGCCCGTCTGGGTGACCGTCTCGCCCCCCTCCCCACCCCGCCGGTGGCCCGTCGCCGCCTCCCCCTGGTGGTCAACCGCACCCCCTACTTCTGTTCCGGTTGCCCCCACAACTGGGGGACGTTGGTTCCCGAGGGCACCCTGGTGGGGGCGGGAATCGGCTGCCACGCCCTGAACCTGTTCATGGACCCGGCCCGGGTCGGTGAAATTCTGGGTGTGGCCGCCATGGGCAACGAGGGGGTCCAGTGGATAGGGATGTCGCCCTTCGTGGAGAGGGAGCACTACACCCAGGACCTCGGGGATGGAACCTATTTCCACTCCGGGCAACTGGCGATTCAGGCCGCGGTGGCCGCCGGGGTCAACGTCACCTACAAGCTTCTGTACAACGGCACCGTGGCCATGACCGGTGGCCAGCACGCCGAGGGGTCACTCGAGGTGCCGGCCCTGGCTCGGATACTTCTCCTCCAGGGTGTGGCCAGGGTGCTGGTGACCACCGACGACCGGAGCCGCTACAAGGGGGCCGACCTGCCCCGCGGGGTGGAGGTCTGGGACCGTACCCGCATCGTGGAGGCCCAGGAACTGTTGGCCGCGGTACCGGGGGTCACCGTCCTCATCCACGATCAGGCCTGCGCGGCGGAGAAGCGCCGGGCCCGCAGGAGAGGTCGGCTCCCGACCCCACGGGAGAGGGTGGTCATCAACCCCCGCATCTGCGAGGCCTGCGGAGACTGTGGCAGTGTCAGCAACTGTCTCTCCGTGCAGACGGAGGAGACCCCCTTCGGGGTCAAGACCAGGATCGATCAGTCATCGTGCAACCTCGACTACTCGTGTCTGCTCGGGGACTGCCCCTCGTTCATGACGGTCGAGGTCAAGGGGGATGAACCGGGCCGGTTGGGTGGAGCCACCCGGACCGAACCGACCGATGATCTGCCAGAACCAGGGAGGGTCGTTCCCACCGACGAGATGGGGATGAGGCTGATCGGCATAGGCGGTACCGGTGTGGTGACCGTGGCCCAGATACTGGCCACGGCGGCGATGCTGGACGGATATGACGTGAGGGGACTGGACCAGACCGGCCTGTCCCAGAAGGCGGGTCCGGTGGTGAGCGACATCCGTTTCAGTCGGGGCGGGGCCGAGACGTCCAACCGTCTGGGATCGGGTCAGGCCGACCTGATCCTGGCCTTCGATCTGCTGTCCGCCACCACCGACTCCAACCTTCGCACCGCCTCCCACCAGCGCACGGTGGTCGTCGGCTCCACTACGGAGGTGCCTCCGGGTTCGCTGATCGGGCACCCCGAGCGTCCCTATCCCGACGCCGATGAACTCGAGGCGGTCCTCCGGGAGAGATCCCGGCGGGACCTCGACCACTGGTTGGACGCCGCCGAGCTGTGCCGGGGATTGCTCGGGGACGCCGCCCCCGCCAACATCATGCTGCTGGGTGTGGCCTACCAGGCCGGGGCGGTGCCGGTGTCGGGGGACCGGATCGAGGAGGCCATCGAACTCAACGGCGTGGCGGTGGAGATGAACCTGAGGGCGTTTCGCTGGGGTCGGGGCTGGATACTGGATCGCACCGCGGTGGAGACGGCGGCCACCTCCGGGGGAGCCGGGACGGTGGCCCCACCGGGACTGGGCGAACTTCCCCCGCACCTGCGCGAGGCGATCCTGACCATGGGGCTCGCTCCCGGGCCCTCCACCCGGATCGGGATCCTCGCCGCCGACCTCATCGGCTTTCAGTCCGAGGAACTGGCGACCGCGTTCGTGGAGGTGGTGGCCCGGACCGAAAGGGCCGAGGCGGAGGTGGTCGAGGGTGATCGCCGACCGCTCACGGAGACCGTGGCCGGTAATCTCCACCGGCTCCTGGCCTACAAGGACGAGTACGAGGTGGCCCGCCTGCTGCTCTCCCCCGAGACCGAGGCCGCGGCCTCCGCTGTGGGGGGCCCGGGCGCCCGCGTCTCGTGGCGTCTGCATCCGCCCCTCCTGCGGGCCCTGGGGATGAAGGACAAGATCTCCGTCCCCGTCCGGGTCGGGAGGCCGGCCATGAAGGCCCTGATGAAGGGAAAGCGCCTGCGGGGCACCCGGTGGGACCCCTTCGGACGTACCGGACTACGCCGTATCGAGAGGGAGCTGCCGGTGGAGTACCGGGCCGCGGTCGCCGACCTCCTGGCGGGGCTGACTCCCGCCAACCACGCCGAGGCGGTGGCGATAGCCGATCTCCCCGACCAGGTCCGGGGTTTCGAGGAACTGAAGCTGTCCCGGATCTCGGCCTACCGGGATGAGTTGAAGTGTCGTCTGGCCGCCTACCGCGACTGAGGAGACGGCTGGCCGGGCCGGGGCCGCGGTCGGCGGGGAACTCGGGACTTCGGCCCCTTGGCGCCTGCGATCTAGGTGGTCATAATCGGGCCATGGACCCTGTACTCGATCCCCCCGAGATGGTGGAGCGCCGGGCGGTCATGGTCGAGCGGGACATCGTGGGTCGTGGCGTGAGCGACCCGGGTGTGATCGTGGCCATGGAGACCGTGCCCCGCCACCTGTTCGTACCCGATCACCTGGCGGAGTTCGCGTACGACGACAATCCCCTTCCCATCGAGGAGGGGCAGACCATCTCCCAGCCCTACATCGTGGCCGCGATGGCCGAGGCGGCGGAGATCTCTCCCGGAGACCGGGTCCTGGAGATTGGCACCGGATCCGGGTACGGCGCGGCGGTACTCAGCCGGATCGCGGGCGAGGTCTGGACCATCGAGAGGCACTGTCCCCTCGCCGATGAGGCCCGTCGTCGTCTGGAGAGGGTCGGGTACGACAACGTTCACGTCATCTGTGGCGACGGCACTCTCGGGTGGCCCGAGGCCGCACCCTACGACGCCATCGTCGTGACCGCCGGCGGACCCCAGGTTCCCGCCGCCCTGTTGGAGCAACTGGCCGAGGGGGGTCGCCTGGTAATTCCCGTGGGGCCGGAGACCCGCGGCCAGTCGCTGCTACGGGTCACCCGCCACGGCGAGGAGTTCCGGGAGGTGAACCTGGGCCCGGTCCGCTTCGTTCCCCTGATCGGTGAGCAGGGCTGGGTGGAACCGGGATCGGAGCCCCTCTTCGGGCCCACGCCAATCGTTCCCCCGCCCAAGGGGCGGGGGCTGGACGGCTTATCGGAACTGGTGCGGGAGTCCAGTGAACCCTTCGACTCCATCAACCGGGTGGATCTGGGTCCCCTGATGGACCGGATCGGGGACTCCCAGGTGGTTCTGCTGGGAGAGGCCTCCCACGGAACCTCGGAGTTCTACCGGATGAGGGCCCGCATCACCTCCGAGCTGATCCGCACCCGTGGTTTCACCGCCGTGGCCGTGGAGGCCGACTGGCCCGACGCGGCCCGCATCGACTCCTACGTGAGGCACCGGGCCCCCAGCGGACCCCGGTTCGAGGCGTTCTCCCGCTTTCCGACCTGGATGTGGCGCAACCGGGAGGTGAGGGAGTTCGTGCACTGGTTGCACGACCACAACGCCGGGATCGACGACCCCGGGCGCCAGGTGAGTTTCCACGGTCTGGATCTGTACAGCCTGTACCGTTCCCGCGACGCGGTGCTCACCTTCCTCGAGAAGCACGATCCGGCGGCGGCGGTGGTGGCCCGTGAGCGCTACAGCTGTCTCACCCCCTGGGAACACGATCCGGCCGCCTACGGCAGGTCGGTGGTGACGGGGGAGTTCGAGGGTTGTGAGGACCAGGTGGTCGAGACCCTCACCGACATGCTCAAGAAGAGGCTGGACTACGCCTCCGCCGGTGACGACGCCTTCGTGGAGGCGGCCCAGAACGCCCTCGTGGTCGCCAACGCCGAGCGTTACTACCGGGTGATGTACTACGGATCGCGTGACTCGTGGAATCTGCGTGACCAGCACATGTTCGAGACCCTCCAATTGGTCCGCTCCTACCGGGGACCCGATGCCAAGGTCGTGGTCTGGGAGCACAACTCCCACGTGGGTGACGCCTCGGCCACGGAGATGGGGGCCCGGGGGGAACACAACGTGGGGATGCTCACCCGTCGGCAGTTCGGTGACGACGCCTACCTGGTGGGGTTCGGGACCGATCACGGAACGGTGGCCGCGGCCAGCGACTGGGGCGGACCGATGGAACGCAAGAGGGTCCGACCCTCCCACCCCGACAGCTACGAGCGGGTGTTTCACGACACCGACGTGCCGGCGTTCCTGACCCCCCTGCGGAACCCGCACCGGATCGAGCTGCGGGAGGAGCTGGACAGGCCCCGGCTGGAGCGGGCCATCGGAGTCATCTACCGGCCCGAGACCGAGCTTCAGAGCCACTACTTCCAGGCCCGGTTGCCCCACCAGTTCGACGAGTTCGTGTGGTTCGACGCCACCCAGGCCGTCATACCCCTCGTCGCCCACGAACTCGAGGGGATGCCCGACACCTATCCGTTCGGGCTGTGAACACCGACGCCGTCCCCGCTGAGCCACCTCCTCTGGCCGGTGGCGACCCGGTGTCGGCGGTACTGGGCCGCCTGGCCTGGATGAGGTCGGAGGGAATCTGGCCCTGGGGGATGAGATACCTGTGGACCGACGGCTTCGGCGTGGTCCTGCTGGTGTCCCTGGCCGAGATCACCGGGGAGGACGCCTACCTGGACCTGGCGGAGGAGGTGGTCACCGAGGTGGACCTGGTTCTGGGTCGGCGACCCGGCTACCGGATCGGTGAGGCGTCCGACCGGGATGGGCAGTACTTCCACTACCTGAGCGTGTGGGAATACGCCCTGGGGGTTCTGGGGTCCCACCGTCCCGGCTACACCGAGAAGGCCCTCCGGTTGGTGACCGAGGTCCATCCCCACTTCGTCGTCCCCGGTGTGGGGGTGTACTGGAAGATGCTGGAGGATCTCAGCGGTCCGTACCCTGGATTCGGTCTGGGAGGACTGGATCCGTACCAGGGACTGGCCGTGTACCGCTACCTGGACCGGGGCACGGGAGTGCTGTCCCGGGAGATCGGGGAGATGGCCGACCTGGTGGAGAAATCCTGGCGGGAGATGATCGTCACCCAGGACCTGGGCCTGGGCATGATGCTGTGGTCGGCGGCGCTGTCGGACGCCCTGGTCCCCGGTGAGGAGTGGACCGGAGCGCACATCCGGAGGGGACTCACGATTCTGAACCGGATGTGGATCGATCCTCCCGGCTACTTCTCCCGTCAACCCGAGCTGCCCCGCACCCGGTTCGCGTTCACCAACTACGGCGTGGCCCTCGGGCTGGAGTCGGTCCGGGCCTCCCCCGACCGGGTGGCGGCTCTCATCTCCTACTTCGACAGCTATCGCTCGGGGGATCACTACGACCGCGAGGCGATCACCCACGTCATGGGTTGTGTCGCCCGTCTTCCCGGGCGATTCCTGCCCTCCACGGTGGACTGAGGGCCCTCGGCAGGGTTTGATCCGGGGCTGAATTCCATCCGGACCCCGGTGGTCAGCGGGGTCATGGGGGTACCGGAGACGGAACAACCGACCGAGGTCGTCCCCTCGGCACCCGGGCCGTGTCAGCTCTTCCTCAGTGTCGGCCCCGGGCTGCCGATTGAACAGGGAAGGACCAGGGAGCCCGATGTGCCGGCCACACCAGCCGATTCAGCAGAACCACCTGACTTGCCGACGGTGTGCTCGACGGATCGCGCCCGGGAGGCGGTGCCGGACCCCTCAGCCGAACCAACGGCACCACCCGATCCGCCGGCGGCGTCGTCCGCCGAGACGGGTGGAGGAGGTCTGCCGGCGGAGGTTCTCCACTCCGAGGACCGCTTCCAGGCCCTGGTCAGGAACGCCCCCGTGGGAATTCTCTACGCCTCCGTCGAGGGTGATTGCGAGTACGTCAACCCGGCCATGGCCGAGATGGCGGGACAGAGTTTCGGGGAACTGCTGGGTCAGGGCTGGCGCCGCGCCGTGCACCCCGATGACCGGCGGGGTCTGTGGGATCACCTGGTCCGGTCCGAGGAGACCGGCGAGCGGGTCTCGATGGAGCACCGCCTGGTGAGACCCGATGGGTCGGAGATCGCCGTCCTCACCCACGTGTCCCCGGTGTACGACCGTTCGGGTCGGGTGACGGCCTACGTCGGCTTCACCGAGGACGTGTCGGACCGCAAGAGCTTCGAGGGCCAGCTCCGGCACCAGGCCACCCATGACGCCCTCACCGGCCTGCCGAACCGGAGTCTGCTCGTCGATCGTCTCGAGCGCCTCCTCATCCGGCGTCGCAGTCCGGGCGAGGTGATGCTGATGTTCCTGGACCTGGACCGGTTCAAGCAGGTGAACGACGTGTACGGGCACTCCGCCGGTGACGAACTCCTCAGGGTCGTGGCCGCGAGGCTCAAGGCCGCGTTCCGGGAGGAGGACACCGTCGCCCGATTCGGGGGTGATGAGTTCGTCATCCTGGCCGGTGACGTAGCCGACGAGCATGCCGTCCACCGTCTGGCCAACCGGGTGGTGGAGAGTCTGGCCGAACCCATCGAACTGTCCATGACCACCGCCTCGGTCTCGGCCTCGGTGGGGGTGGCGGTGGCCCGACCGGGGGACACCGCCGAGAGTCTGATTCGGGACGCGGACATCGCCATGTACCGGGCCAAGTCCGCCGGGCGGGATCGCTTCGTGGTCTTCGACAGCCAACTCCGGGCCCACATAGACAACCTGATGGCCCTGGAGTCCGATCTCGAACGGGCCCTGGCGGGTGAGGAACTGGAGATCCACTTCCAACCCAAGGTGGCCACCGACACCCGGACCCTGGTGGGGGTCGAGTCCCTGATTCGCTGGCGACACCCCGAGCGGGGCCTGCTGCTGCCGGCGGAGTTCCTACCCGTGGCCCAGGAGGCGGGCCTCATGGACGAGATCAGCGACCGGGTCATCAGGGAGTCCTGCCGCCAGGCCGCGGTTTGGGATGCGATGGGACCCCCCCGTCGCATCCACGTGTCGGTCAACGTGTCGGCGGCCGAACTGGCCGGGGACATGCTGTTCGACCGGATCGTGTCGGCGATCGTGGACTTCGACCTCGACCCGTCCCTGCTGTGCATAGAGATCACCGAGGGGATGCTGGTGGACGACCTGGGGATGAGCAGCCTGCGGATAGACGCCCTGCGCCAGATCGGGGTGAGGGTGGCCCTCGACGACTTCGGCACCGGGTATTCCTCCCTGAGCTACCTGAGCCGCCTTCCCGTGGACGAGATCAAGATCGACCGCAGCTTCGTCGCCAAGCTGGCGGCGGGGGACGGTCACCCCGACGCCGGGAGGGAGAGCCGTCTGGTGTCGGCCATTCTGGGGATGGCGGAGATCTTCGCCCTCGACGTGGTGGCCGAGGGGGTGGAGACGGAGGAGCAGTTCCGGGTCCTGGCGAACATGGGGTGCCCGGTGGTCCAGGGTTTCCTGGTGGCCCCGGCCCTGCCACGCGGCGACGGGTTCCTCGAGGAGCTGGTGACCGGAACCCCCTTCGACCTGAGTGCCGTGGCGTTGCTGCCCTCGGCCTGACCGGGAGATCGTCGGGCCGGGCTGAAGGAGAAGGACCCCGGCCCGGGATGCGCTCACCGGGATCGTGTCTCAGCCTCCGAGCTTGAGGGAGGTGCGCAGGGCCAGGTCGATCATCGAGTCCAGCGAGGTCTGACGGTCCTCGGAGGACATTCGCTCTCCCGTGGACAGGTTGTCGGTGACGGTCATCATCGCCGCCGCCCGTCGCTTCTCGGCGAAGGCGACGCCATAGAGTCCGGCCGCCTCCATCTCCACGGCCAGAATCCCCGCCGCGGCCAGTCGGTCCATCATCGACTCGTCGGGGAGGTAGAAGAGATCGGAGGAGAAGATCGCCCCCATCACCATCGAGGTGTCCGATTCCCGGGCGGCGTCGTCGATGGCCCTGAGGATCTCGTAGCTGGCGGTGGCGGCCAGGTCGAAACCCATCAGCCTCATGCGGTTGGTGTTGGAATCGGTGGAGGCCCCCACGCCCACCACCACGTCCCGCAGGGAGAGATCGGGGGCCAGGCCCCCACACGTCCCTATCCGGATGATGTTCTCAACTCCGTACTCGCGGTAGAGCTCGGTGGCGTAGATGGAGATCGACGGAATCCCCATCCCCGACGCCATCACCGAGACCCTCTGTCCGCGGTAGGTGCCGGTGTACCCCAGGATGCCCCTGACCTCGGTCACCAGGCGGGCGTCCTCGAGGTGGTTCTCAGCCACGTAGCGGGCCCTGAGGGGGTCACCGGGCATCAGGACGGTGGCGGCGAAGTCGTCGGGCTGGGCGGCGATGTGGGGAGTGACCATGGCTGCACTGTACGCGCTGCGGTGCCGCCCCCGGGGAGGCCCCGTTCCGTCCGGCACCCGGCCTATCCTGGAGATCGGCGGTCCGGTCGGGAAGTCTCCGTCGCCACCGGTGGTTTCCCCGCCACCGGGCCGAGGGTGGATTCGGCGAGTCCGTCGGACTCATGGAGAAGGGAAGACCCGACAGGTGCTGGACCATCGACTCAGGGCCGGGCTGGCCCCGGCGTTGGAGAGACCGGCGGTGAGCCTGGCACGGGCCGGGTTGCCGGCCGATGTGGTGACCGCGGTGGGTCTGGGCCTGGGTCTGGCGGCCGCCGTGGCCCTGGCCGGGGGGCACTGTCTGGTGGCTCTGGCCCTGTTTCTGGCCGGTCGGGTGGCCGACGGTCTGGACGGGCCCGTGGCCCGGCTCTCGGGGGGGACGCGACCCGAACGGGCCCGGCGTCGGGGAGGCTACGTGGACCTCGGTGCCGACATGATCGTGTATGTCGCCTATCCGGTGGCCCTGGCGGTGGGCCGTCCGGCGTTGGGAGCGGCGGTGGCGTGTCTCCTGGGTGCCTACACCCTGAACATCATCACCCTGCTGGCGGCCTCCCGCTCGGGGCGTTTCGAGCGTCTGCACGGTGACGGTCGATCCCTGGTCTTCACTCCGGGTCTGGTCGAGGGGGCCGAGACCATCGCCGTCTATTCCCTCTGGAGTCTGTTCCCGAGCTGGTCGGCGCCCCTGTTGTGGATCCTGACCATCGCCGTGGTCTTCACCGCCGTTCAGCGGATGAGGATGATGAGCCGAGCACCGTCCCGGGCCTGAGCTCCGTTGGGTGGGGGAAGGTACCGGGCGCGGGGCCGGCCCCGTTCAGTCGACGGTGGTCTCGACCGCCACGGCGGTCCGATCGGATCGGGCGATCGACCTGACCATCAATCCGCTGACCACCATGAACACCGCCAGCAGCCCCACGCTCACGAAGAAACGGGCCGAGCCGGGACTGTCGAGACTGCTTCCGGCGGTCACGAAGAGTATCGAGCCCGGGATGATACCCACCGCCGTCCCCAGCACGTAGTCACGGGCGGGCAGGCGGGTGAGTCCGGCCCCGTAGTTGACGAGATTGAAGGGAAGCACCGGCAGGAGTCTCAGGGCCAGTACCGATTTGAGGGGACTGGCACCGATGAATCCGTCCACCCTGTCGGCGCCCCCACCGGCGATCGACCTCACCGCGTCGCGGCCCAGCCAGCGGCCCAGGAAGAAGGCGGCGGTGGCCCCGATCGTGGCCCCGATGACGGTGACCACGGTGCCCAGCACCGGACCGAAGAGCAGTCCGGCGGCGGCGGATCCGACCGAGCCCGGGGCCAGGGCCACGGTCAGCAGGGCGTAGGCCCCGACGAAGACCACCGGCGCCAGCAGACCGGCTTCGTCCACGGTGGTGGTCAGCTCATCGAGGTTCGTGATTCCCGAGGACCGGGCCCCCACCAGGGCTGCCGCCACGATGGCGACCAGGGCCAGGAGTCGGCCCCAGCGGATGAGTGCGCTCCGCCCCGCCCCGCCGGCGTCGGGTCCCGGTGACGGTCTCCCGGGGCCCGCCGTGTCCGCCCCGGTATCTTCAGTGGTCATGGGATGTCCCCGATGGTCGGTGTCGATGTTGGGGTCCTCCGTCGGCCCGGGGTCCGTCACGGACCCGCTCTCTCCGGTGTCGGAACACGGTGGGACACCCGAAGGTTTCCCGTCAGGGGAAAGGAACGACGGTCACGGCGGGTTCAGTTCCAGGTGAGATACGACCTGGCGGTAATCGGCGGTGGAACGGCGGGGCTGGTGGCGGCTCTGGTGGCGGCGGGTATCGGTGGGCGCACCGTTCTGGTCGAGGCGGACCGCACCGGCGGGGACTGTCTGTGGACCGGTTGCGTCCCCTCGAAGAGCCTCATCGCCGCCGCCGGCGTGGCCCACGCGGTGGACACCGCGGCGGCCTACGGTCTCGGGGAGATCCGGCGGGACCCCGTCGACCTGGGCGGGGTCATGGACCGGATCGGCCGGGTCCAGGCCGGGATCGAGCCCCATGACAGCGTGGAACGGCTCCGCTCCGAGGGGGTGGACGTGGTGATGGGTCGGGCCGAGTTCGTCTCCGACCGTGAGCTGTCCGTGGGCGAGGAGATCCTGAGGTTCCGCAAGGCGTTGGTCGCCACCGGTTCGGCCCCGGTCATTCCACCCATCCCGGGGTTGGGGTCGGGGGGAGTGGAACCTCTCACCACCGACACGGTGTGGTCTCTGCGGGAGTTGCCCCCACGCCTGCTGGTGGTCGGGGGCGGCGCTGTGGGGTGCGAACTGGGTCAGGCCTTCTCCCGCCTGGGGGCGGAGGTGACCCTGGTGGAGATGACCCCCCGGTTGCTGGGACCCTTCCCGGCCGACGCCGCCGAGGTGATCGAGAACGTTCTCGGCTCCGAGGGGGTGGTGGTGCGCACCGGGTTGTCGGTGGTGAGGGTCGAGCCCGGGCCTGGGGGCGGCGGAGGTGACGTGAACGGGGGAACAGCGGTCATGTCCGATGGCGACCGGATTCCGTTCGACCGGATTCTGATCGCCGCCGGACGACGTCCCCGTACGTCGGGGCTGGGTCTCGAGGCGGCCGGGGTGGAGGTGAGCGAGAACGGGGCGGTGACGGTGGACGACCGCCTGCGGACCTCCCGTCGCAACATCTACGCCGCCGGTGACGTCACCGGGGAACTGCCCCTCACCCCGGTGGCCGCCATCCATGGTCGTCACGTGGGGCAGCACGCCATGCTGGGGGTCGGTCGCCCGGCTTCCGTGGATCTCCTGCCCCGGGTGGTGTTCACGTCCCCCGAGGTGGCCACCGTGGGAAGGGTCGGTGGTGCCGGGGATGGTGATGGGGGCGCTGGTGCGGACACTTCACCGCGGCGTATCCGCTTCGATCACTCCGAGTTGGATCGGGCCATGGCGGCCGGACAGACGTGGGGGTTCACCGAGGCCACGGTCGATGGTGACGGCCGGGTGCAGGGGGCGACGGTGGTGGGGGCCCGG
>JALSTE010000443.1 GCA_026983855.1 Acidimicrobiia bacterium | reverse complement strand
GTAGCCCGCCTTTCCGAGACGGGGGTCGAGCACCGCCACCACCCCCCGGTCGGCGGCGGTGCGTATCAGGCGACCGGCACCCTGGGCGAGCAGGGTCGCGGCCCGGGGCAGGTCGATGGTGGAGAAGGCGGCTCGTCCGGCTCGCTCCCGTCGGGCCTGGAGGAGGGGGTCGTCGGGCCGGGGGAAGGGGATCCGATCGATGGTCACCAGGGACAGGGCCCGCCCGGGGATGTCCACGCCCTGCCAGAAACCCATGGTGGCCGCCAGCACCGAGTCCTCCTCCTCGGTGAAGCGCTTGACGAGGAGGGGTTTGGGCAGCTCCCCTTGGGCCAGTATCGGGAAGGGCAGGGCCTCGGCCAGGGCCGGGGCCACGTGCTCGAGGGCGCGCCAGCTGGTGAACAGGCACAGGGTGCGTCCCCCCGCCGCCCCGATCAGGGTGATCAGCTCCTCCGTGACCCGGTCGAGATAGGAATCGGACCGGGGATCGGGCATGTGCATGGCGCAGTAGAGGAGGCCCTGGTTCCCGAAGTCGAAGGGGCTCCCGGCGTCGAGGAAGTCGAAGGAGTCGGGGTTGAGTCCCAGGCGTTCGGACAGCCCCTCGTCGATGGTGGCGCTGGTCAGCACGGTGGTCCGTTGTCCCCACAGTCGCTCGGAGAGGAACTCTCCCACGTCCAGGGGGGCCATCCGGAGGGAGGGAGCCCGACGGGGGCCCTGGGCCCAGACCACGTGGGAGTCGGGTAGGGATCGCAGCAGTTCCAGGTCGCCCAGGAGGTGCCCGGCGGTGTTCAGGGTGCGCTGACGGGCGGGATCGTCCTCGTCGGTGGAATCGCGGACGACGGTGGTGAGACGTTCGATCCGGCCCCGGGCCAGATCCAGGAAAGACTGAAGATCGCTGCTCACCCGCCGGAGGCGTGATCCGACGAGGGCCTCGGTCACCTCGGCGAATCTCATGGAGAGGGCCGCCACCTCGCTGCTCTCCCGATCATCGGGCAGGGCGGACCGGGCGGTCCGGGCCAGGGAGGTGAACCGTCCCCCTCCGATGTCGAGCCCGGCGGCGGAGCTGATGATGTCCTCGAGTTGGTGGGCCTCGTCGATGATCGCGGCGTCGTGCTCGGGTAGGACCGCCCCCTGGGTGAGCAGGTCGAGTCCGTAGAGGTGGAGGTTGGTGACGATGATGTCGGCGGCCATGGCCACGTGCCGTGAGCGTTCGGCGAAGCACTCCGCCCCCGAGGGGCATTTCGTGGCCCCGGGGCATTCCATGGCCGAGACCGACAGGGACTGCCACACCCGGTGGTCGGGCTCGAAGTCCAGCTCGGCCCGGTCGCCGGTGGTGGTCCGGGCCGCCCAGGAGGTGAGCTTCCGGACCTGGACCCCCAGGCGGGAGCCTTCGGAGACGTCCAACTCCTGCTGGTCTCCCCGGTTCTCCATCTCCCGCAGTTTCTGCCGGCAGAGGTAGTTCGCCCGTCCCTTCAACACCGCGAACTCGAAGGGCTCGTCGAGGGTGCCCGCCAGGTAGGGCAGGTCCTTCTCGGCCAACTGGTCCTGGAGGGCCTTGGTGGCGGTGGCCACGACCACCCGCTGCCCCGAGAGCACCGCCGGAATCAGGTACGCCAGGGACTTGCCCGTGCCGGTACCGGCCCTCACCACCAGATGGCGTCGGTGTTCGAGGGCCCCGGCCACCGCCTCGGCCATGAGCCTCTGGCCCGGCCGGGTCTCACCGCCACCGGGGAGGGCGCCGACGACCAGGGCGAGCTCCCGCGTGGTCCTCTCGATCATGGCCGTGACGCTAGTGCCGCGGCAGCCGATCCGTCCCCGCCCACCCGTGGGGTGGGACTCCGAGATGCGGGAGGCGGCGGCGGCTCCGGGGTCCGTCCCCGCCCACCCGTGGGTTGGGGGGGTCGGCGGCCGGGTGGGGTGCGGGTGCCCGTCCCGGGTGATCGTGCGGGGTGAACGGCACGATCCCCTCCGGGTGTTGGGGTAGGTTCGGATGCGATGAACCTCGAAGGCATCGATCCCCAATCCGTGCCCAACCACGTCGCCGTGGTGATGGACGGCAACGGGCGTTGGGCCCAACGAAGGGGCCTCAAACGGACCGAGGGTCACGCCGCGGGGGAGGAGGCCCTGTTCGACACCGTCGAGGGGGCCGTGGAACTCGGAATCCGCTGGTTGACCGTCTACGCCTTCTCCACCGAGAACTGGAAGCGGCCCACCGACGAGGTCCGGTTCCTCATGAGGTTCAATGAGTCACTGCTGGTGCGGAGATCCCACGAACTGAACGACATGGGGGTCCGGATCCGCTTCGCCGGCCGGCGCAACTGGCGGGTGCCCCGCCGTCTCATCCGACGCCAGGACGAGTCGATCGCCCTGACCGCCCACAATCGCCGCCTCACCCTGACCATCGCCTTCAACTACGGCGGTCGGGCCGAGATCATC
>JALSTE010000442.1 GCA_026983855.1 Acidimicrobiia bacterium | reverse complement strand
TCCCCCCACCTCGATGAAGGCCTTGTCCCTCCCCATCCGGGTCGACGCCCCCCCGGCCAGCACCACCCCGATGAACGGCGGACCTCCCGGGGAATCGACCCGCTCCCCCCCGGTCCCGCCGAACCCACGGCCCTCATCCCGACCGCGACCCCCTCCCGGGGAACCGGTCACCCCACCCCGCCGTAGGTGGCCTGGCGCCCCCGACCGGTGCCACCGGCGGCCACCGCGGCCCGCAGGTCGGAGAGGAACTCGGTGACCACCCGGGCGTGGTAGGGGCTGAGCATCAGGTGCAGCCCCCCCTGTTGACGGTCGATGTGCCAACCCCGGTCGTCCATGAAGTCACCCACCGCCCCAACGTCCACCGCCACCTCGGACCCGGGGTCGGCGGTGAACTCGAAGGAACAGAAATCAGGTTCGCCGGTGACCGCCAGCCCCTCGATGAGGTTGATGCCCGACCGGTAGGCATTGAACGCCTCCAGGGTGTCCCGGGCGAACCTCAGGTACCCCTCCTCGCCCAGGTGGCGGATCACGGCCCAGGCTCCGGCGATGGGAGCCGCCGGACGGGCTCCGGCCGCCGCCGGTGAGCCGTACATCCCCCCGGGCCAGCCGTCGAAGAAGAAGTACTGCTGGCGGACCATGTCGCGGGTCCGGTACAGAACCGTGGACGCTCCCTTGAACGTGTAGCCGTACTTGTGGATGTCCGCTGACATCGAGGTGACCCCCGGGAGCCGGAAATCGAACACCGGCTGGGGACGGCCCAGTCGCTCCCACCAGGGCAACATCCACCCCCCGAGGCAGGAGTCGACGTGGCAGAGCAGATCCCGCGACGCCGCCAGCTCCGAGATCGATGTGATGTCGTCGATGAGTCCGTAGGGATAGCAGGGGGCCGAGCCGACCAGCAGGAACGTACCCTCGTCGATGGCCCCGGCCATGGCGTCCACGTCGACCCGGAGATCGTCGCCCAGCTCGATCCGGCGTTCCTCCACGTCGAGGTAGTGGGCGGCCTTGGCGAAAGCCGGGTGGGCGCTGCGGGGCACGAGCAGGTTGGTGGCCGGTCGGCCCCCGGCCCGGGCGATGTCCCTGGAGGTCTTGACCGCCATGAGGATGCTCTCGGTGCCCCCCGAGGTCAGGGTGCCGGCCCGGGGCGTGCCGTGGAGCAACTCCGCCGTGGCGTCCACGACCTCGGACTCGAAGCGCCTCAGGCTGGGGAAGGCGTAGGGATTGAGGGCGTTCTCGTGGAGGAAGCGTCGCGACACCTCCTCGAGCATCTCCTCCAGTACGTGGTCGCCGGTGTTGTAGATCAGTGAGAACGTCCGGCCCCCCCGCCAGTCGGCGTCGGCGGTGCGGGCGGCCTCGATCTCGGCCAGAACCGCCTCGGGGGGGCTGCCACCAGAGGGGATGAGTGGTTCGGCGGAGGTATCAGAGGTGGTCGGGGACATTCCCGGGACCGTAGCTTGGTCCCCATGAGAATCGCCATTGGCAGTGACCACGCCGGATACGAGCTCAAGAGCCTTCTGATCCCCTGGCTGGAGGAGCAGGGCCACCGGGTGACCGATCACGGAACCGACTCCACCGCTTCGGTGGACTACCCCCCGTTCTGCGCCGCCGTGGCCCGTGAGGTGGCCTCGGGTCGGGCCGATAGGGGAATTGTGATGGGAGGCAGCGGACAGGGGGAGCAGATCGCCGCCAACAAGGTCCACGGCGTCCGGGCCGCCCTGTGTCACGACCTGTACACGGCGGAGATGTCCCGCCGTCACAATGACGCCAACGTGCTGTCGATGGGTGGCAGGATCGTGGCCTTCGGCCTGGCCACCGAGATCACCGGGCTGTGGCTGGCGACGGGTTTCGACGGGGGCCGCCACCAGAGGAGGATCGATGAGATCTCCGCCATCGAGACCGAGGAGTGTGCCGGGTCCACTCCGACCGGGGATACCTGATCCCACTCAGAGCGCTGGGATCGGTACTCTGGGCGTACATGATTCCCGACTGGTTCGCCGCGCTCCCGACCTGGCTCGACGCCGACCGCCTCCAGCAGGTGTCGGTGTTCATCATGTTCGGGCTGGCGGTGATCGGGTTCATCATCTGGCGGGTGGTCCGGGCGGTGGTGGTGAGGATGATCTGGCTGGGGGTCATCGCCCTCATGATCGGGGGCCTCTACTTCCAGAGGGACGAGTTGAAGCAGTGCCAGGCCACGTGTTCGTGCCGCCTGTTCGGTCAGGAGGTGGTCGTGCCCGACAACCCCGCCTGCGGTGACGAGAGGATCGACCTGAACCCCTTCGGTGACAAGTCCGACCAGGGCCTGGCACCGGTCGTGGTCCCCCACCGCTGAGTCCCCCGGGACGCCTCGAATCCGAAACCGGGTTTCACGGCAACCAGGGCCGCCAACCTGAATTGGGTGGGTCAGTGGAAGGCCAGTAGCTTCAGGGCCATGAGC
>JALSTE010000441.1 GCA_026983855.1 Acidimicrobiia bacterium | reverse complement strand
GTTCTCTTCGCCCTTGGCGCCACCGGGCGCACTGAATCCGGCTTCGATGGCCGCCTGCTCGGAATCGAAGTAGACCTCGGCCTTGGTGACCTTGTAGTACCGGCTTCCCGGGAGGTGGTACTTCATCGAATCAGCGTTTCCCTTGATTTCGAAGCCCTCGGGAGCCGAGCCGTCATCGAGTGGTAGGGCGCTGTGGGGACCATACGGTCCCTCGGTTGTGTTGTCGCCGGCTGTGTTGTCGCCGCCCGACTCGGCGGAAACGGCGTCGGACTCCTCGGCAACTTCACCAGCGGTGCCCTCGCCGCCCGACTCGGCGGAAACGGCGTCGGACTCCTCGGCAACTTCACCAGCAGCGCCCTCGCCGCCCGACTCGGCGGAAACGGCGCCGGACTCCTCGGCGGCCTGCTCGCCCTCGATCTCGGCCTCGAGGATCTCCTCGTCCTCGGCCTCACCACCGGCCGCCTTGCGGGAGGCGGCCACCCGGGCCCTACGGTCGGGAGCGGTGCGGGCCGGAGTGGTTGAGTCGCTCAGCTCACGGATGGCCAGTTCCTCGTCGGACATCCGGGCCACCACGACCGTTATGTGACAGGTCCGCTTGTTGATCCGGGTGGCCCGTCCCCGGGCACGGGGACGCCAGCGCTTGAGGGTGGGTCCCTCATCGGCGTAGCACTCGGCCACGAAGAGTTCCCCTGGATCCAGACCGTCGTTGTTCTCGGCGTTGGCCACGGCCGAATTCAGGACCTTGGAGATGACCTCGGCCGCGCCGCGGTCACAGAACTGCAGGATCTCCGCCGCCCGGTCGATGTCCTCGTCCCGGATCAGCTTCAGTACCGCCCGGGCCTTGGACGCCGATAGCCGGGCGAATCGGTGGGTGGCACGGGCCCCGGCCACCTCGGTGAGGTCGACCGCGCTCATCGGCGGCCCTTCCGTTCCTGTCCGGCGTGGAACTTGAAGGTTCGGGTGGGGGCGAACTCACCCAACTTGTGTCCGACCATCGACTCGGTGATGTACACCGGCACGTGCTTGCGTCCGTCGTGGACGGCGATGGTGTGGCCGATCATCTCGGGGATGATCGTGGAGCGGCGGGACCAGGTCTTGATGACCTTCTTGTCTCCGCTGTCATTGAGGGCGTCGACCTTCTTGAGAAGATGGTCGTCTACGAATGCGCCCTTCTTGAGGCTGCGGGGCATCAGGTCACCTCCGTGAGCCGCGGGTACGGCGGCGGCGAATGATCATGTCGTTGGACTTCTTGTTCCTCTTGCGGGTGCGGCCCTCAGGCTGGCCCCACGGGGATACCGGGTGACGTCCACCCGAGGTCTTGCCCTCGCCACCACCGAGGGGGTGGTCGACGGGGTTCATGGCCACACCGCGGGTCTGGGGCCTGACCCCCTTCCAGCGGTTTCGACCGGCCTTACCGATCTTCACCAGGTCGGCCTCGGCATTCCCGACGGGGCCGATGGTGGCCCGGCAGTCGATGGGAACCCGACGCATCTCGGTGCTGGGCATCCTCAGGGTGGCGAACTCACCCTCCTTGGCGACGAGCTGCACGCTGGTGCCGGCGCTACGGGCCATCTGGCCCCCGGCCCCGACCTTGAGCTCCACATTGTGGACGGTGGTACCGACGGGGATGTAGCGCAACGGCAGGGCGTTTCCCACCTTTATCTCGGCATGCTGGCCGTTCTCCAGTACGTCGCCCACGGCGATTCCCTCGGGAGCGAGAATGTAGCGCTTCTCACCGTCGTGGTAGTGGAGCAGGGCTATGCGGCAGTTGCGGTTGGGGTCGTACTCGATGGCGGCGACGGAGGCGGGTACGCCGTCCTTGTTCCGCTTGAAGTCGATGATGCGATATCGCTTCTTGTGACCCCCACCCTTGTGGCGAGCGGTCTTGCGACCGTAGCTGTTGCGACCCCCGGTGCTGTGCTGCTTGGCGATCAGCGAACGCTCAGGCTTGTCCCTGGTGATCTCGGAGAAGTCCGAGACCGTCTGGAACCTGCGGCCGGGGCTGGTCGGCTTTCTGGATCGGATACCCATTTTCTGCCTGCCTATGCGCCGAAGACGTCGATCGAGTCGCCCTCGGCGAGGGTGACGATGGCCCGCTTGGAATCGGGCTTCTTGGTGAAGGAGGCGTTGCGCCGGTTGCGCTTCCGCTTCCCCTTGCGGTTGAGGGTGTTCACCCGGGTGACGGTGACCCCGAAGATCGACTCGACGGCGTCGCGGATTTCGGGCTTGGACGCCGAGCGGTGCACGTTGAACACGTACACGCCGTCCTCGAGCTGAGCGTATGACTTCTCCGACACCACCGGGGTGAGGATGACGTCACGGGGGTCCTTCATCGTGCACCTCCGGGCAGGGTGGCCGTGGTGAAGACCAGCCAGTCGTTGCAGAGAATGTCGTAGGGGTTGAGCTCCGCCGGCTCGACGAGCTGGACCCGGGAG